>JBAMLS010000008.1:0-50255 GCA_039793445.1 Minisyncoccales bacterium
TCAAGATAAAGCCAGCAAACCGACATTTGCTAAATTTAAAGATTTTATTTTTCAAGAAACAGAAAATAAAAAATTTCTTTTTAACAAAAAAGACGGAATAAAAATTGAAATTCCAGAAAACTGGGGAATGGTAAGAGGAGTAGATTTAGGAGGCACTGTATTTGAAGATATTATAACTTTTTTTACTTCAGATTTTAGTTTTAAACCACCCACAGGATGTGCGATAGAATTTAATGTTAAACGTTTTAAAAAACAACCAAATAATTTTTATTTATCCATATCTCCTAAAGAAATTAAAGAATCAATAGAAAAAATAGAAAATGCCCCAGAAAACCAAAAAGATGAACAAAGAAAAGTAATTGAAATAAATGGATTTAAAGCCCTTCAAGAAACACACAATTTACCAAAAATTGAAAATGCAAAAGATTTATCTATTGAACTGCCGACAAAAACAAGAGTACTATATTTTTTTGTTACTTCTTTTTCAACGAGTTGCCAAGAAAAAATAAATGATTTTTTAAATAAAATTACTATTGAAAACAAATAATTTATGAGTTTTTTAAAAAATCTTAATAGAAAAAATATAAAACTGATTCTTATTTTTACCTTTTTAATATTAACAGGAATTTTAGCAATATGGTATTTTGTTTTTCCTAAAAATCAAAAAAGCGAAATTACAGACTTTGTCATTAAAGCTGAAGGAAAAAATCAAATTATAGAAAACAAAAAAGAAAAATTTAAAGCTACTCTTCCCGAAGGTTGGGAAATAAAATTTGTGCCAGATATTCCAGAAACTATTTTATGGATTCAAAGTCCAAATATTCAAGGAAAAAATATAAAGAATTTAAATTTTCCGCCCCTCACAAAAGGATGCGGTATTTGGTTTAAAATTGACTATCTAAAAATTTCTCTTTTTGAAGTTGAAAGTTTAATAAAACTACTTCACTTTAATTTTGCTGAAAAAAGCGATGAATTTCAAAAAATTTTAATCCAAAATCGTTATTTGGCAATAAAAAATATAACTAAAGGAAAAGTGTATCTAAATAAAAATGAAATTCAAGATTATGAAGCTATTGGAGTATATATTTTAAGAAATGACAAGCTTTTTACTATGATTTTATATTATGCTCCCCAAGAAAAAAGTTTTTGTGAAGAACAATTTAATAATTTTTTAAATACTATTTCAATCAAATAACCCAATATGCTAAAAAATAGGGTAAAAATTTTATTCTCCCTATTTATATTCTTATTATCCTTTAGTGTTTTTCAAATTAAAGCGGTAGATTTATCTTCTCTTTCACCTAACAAATTAAATGATTATCTTCAACTTCCTAGAAAAAAAACAGTAAACATAATTTCTTCTCTTAAGAATTATTTTGATTCAGAATGGAGAAATTCAATTGCTTTCAATTTTCCCCCCGAACATCAAGCAATATTTAATATAATGAAAAATGTATCGGCCAAAAATCAATTTCAATATCTTTTTTTTGAGTTACCCCAAGATATTGCCTGGAAATTTTTAAATATAACTTTTAATGTTGCAAAAGAATATTTTAAAACATCAAATTTTGATCTTTTAACTGAAATAGAAACAATTTCAGTAAGTTTGGCCCAAAGAAAAGTTCTAAATTTAATATTAGAAAATGAAATTAAAATGACACCAGGAGCAATAGATATTTCTTATTTAGATCAAAATAATCAATGGCAAAATGCAATTTTTCAATATCTTTTAATATCTCAAAAATATAATAATGAAGAAGAAATTTTCATGAGATTTTTTTCTCCTTATCAACTTGAACCACCAACAAATAGAGGTAGTGTAGGTGGTTCTACAGGCTATGCTACTTTGCTTACAGATAAAATTCCTCCTTTTATTTTAGATGTCAAAGGTAAAATGAAAGATGAAAAATGGTTAGAATCTCCTATAATGACAATTTCCTTCCCAAAGGAAATTCCAGATTTCGGTTTGAAACCCCAAGGCTTTTTAGAAAGAAATATTATTGTTCCTTTTAAAGAAAATATTAAAAAATTTTTTGCTGATTTAGAAACTGGCGGGCCTTTCAAAATTTTTTATATTTCAAGGAAAAACAAAAATATAAAGAAATTTTCTCTACCTGGCTCAGATAAAATAAAATCTTTTCTTTTTAGTCTTCCTATTTTAGGCGGTGAAGCGACAAAAAACATAAACGAATACCTAACTAAAGAAAATGCTAAAGAAGATGTTATAATTTACAGCCAAAATAATGCTTTAAAAAATAATCAAAAATTAAATCAAGAAATTTCTTTAGAAAAACAAAATATAATTTCAGAATCTCCTTCAAATAAAAACCTGCAAAACAATAATGCGCCAAATAATACTCTATCAAATAAAAAAGAAATAGAAAATATTACTTTGTGCCCGATTCCTTCTGAAAACACTCATCTATTTTCTCAAGTAATTTTTAATGAAATTGCCTGGATGGGTACTAAAGAATCACCTAATAATGAATGGATAGAACTTAAGAATATTTCAGCTAAATCTCAAAATTTAAAAAATTGGCAGATTCAAAATAAAAGTGGAAAGATAAAAATAATATTAAAAGAACATATTTTAGCCCAAGGTAGTTTTTTCATTTTAGAAAGAACAGATGATAACACCTTACCCAATATAAAAGCAGATCAAATTTTTGATGGCGCTATTTTAAATTCTAATGAAGCATTATTTTTATTTGACCAAAATTGTAATCTTCAAGATATGGTTTTTGCAAATCCAAATTGGCCAGCGGGCGATAATCTTTCAAAAAGAACAATGGAAAGAAAAAAATTTGATTTTAATTGGCAAACTAGCGAAAATCTAGGAGGAACTCCAAAAAGTGAAAATAGTTTTGGCTATTTTCCCCAAAAAGAAACAAAAAATAATCAAAGCTCTCAAAACCAAAAAACAAATGAAACCACGCAAAATTCTAACGTCAATACTGGCTCTAAGATAGGAAGCGGAATTGCCCCAATGTTAAACCAAAATAAAAAAATATGTAATATAGATGATACTGCTAACCCCCAATATTTACCTGTTATTTTTAATGAAATTAATTGGATGGGTACCAATTCAAATAGTTATGATGAATGGATAGAATTAAAAAATCTTTCAACAAATACTATAAATCTTAAAAATTGGCAAATTTTAGGTAGAAAAATGGGAGAAACTAATTTAAAGATTCAAATTATAATTGATAAAGAATTTAATATTCTACCAAACCAATTCTTCTTTTTAGAGAAAAACAGCAGCAATCCAGGATTTTCAAATTTTTCAGATTTGTTTTATAGCGGCTCGCTTTTAATAGATGATAATCCTAATTTTGAATTGTATTTATTTGATGAAAACTGTAATTTAATTGATAAAATTTCCGCTACTTCATCTTGGCCTGCTGGTCAAAAAAATCCAGAAAGAAAATCTATGGAAAGAGATAAAGATTTAAACTGGCAAACTTGCAATTCTAGCTCTTCAACAAATGGTTTATTTTGCACCCCAAAAGATGAAAATAGTATTAAAAATCAAAATTTAACCTTAAATCAAATAAAAGAAGGGAATGATATATTAGCTAAAAATATTATAATTTCTGAAGTAAACATTAAAAATAACGAATTTATAGAGTTATATAATCCAACAGAAAATGAGGTCGATCCATCAAATTATTATTTAGTTTATTATACTGGAAAAGAAACAACAACTTCAGAAGAATTATTACCTTGGAATAAACCTTACAAATCTTTACCATTAGTTGAAACAACTTCTACAACTATTCCAGCTTTTGGTTATTTTTTAATAGCATTAGATAAAAATTTTACCACTGGAACTTTTCCAACACCTGACTTTAGCACATCTTCAATTCAATTAAGCGATGATAAAGGTTCAATTGGAATATTTTCCTGTGATCCAAAAAGTGCTTCAACAAGTAAAGAGGCAGAAGATTGCAAAATAGATTTATTTTCCTGGCAAAATAATAAAAAATATTTTGTGATTTCAGAAAAAAATTCATTTTTTTTTAAAGATAGTGATATAAAAAATAAATCTTTTCAAAGAAAACAAAATCAAGCAAATTTTTATATTGATAACAATGATAATTCAACCGATTTTGAAATTTCTTTTTTAACTCCGACAAATTCAAAAAATGAAAAAGGAAACTTTTATCCCCCAGAAACCGTAAAAGATTTTAAAGTTTCAAATCTTTTAGATAATTCAGTTTTATTAACTTGGTCTCCTAGTGAAGATATTGATACATCACCCCAAAATATTTCTTACCTTGTCTTTTATTCAAAAAACCTTCCCATTACAAAAGAAAATGCTAAAAATAACGAAAATATTATTTCTGTTGTCGCAACAAATACCCAAATTATAATTTCAGATTTATTTTATAATTCAACATATTATTTTGGTATTTTTGCTTTTGATGGTTTAAATTTTTCAGAAATTGCTACCACCTCTATTGAAATTCCGGCTGAAATTCCTCAATGGCAATCTTTTGGTGGAGATACATTTCATACTTTTAAATCTCAATTTTTGGGTCCAAAAAGTTGTAATTTAAAATTTATCCTTTATTGGCCAAAAGACGAAATAGGAGATATCACTACAGGTCCTGTTATAGATCAAAATGGAACTATTTATGTAGGAGAAAAAACTGGATTGGTTGCTGTTTCAAAGGAAGGAAAAATAAAATGGAAATATCCTTCTGAAAAAATTATTGGAAATCCTGCCATAGGAAAAGACGGTTCTATTTATTTTTCAACTTTTAACTTTAAAATTTATAGTATCTCTCCCTCTGGAAAGTTAAATTGGGAACTTGATTTAAAAAAAGTATATTCAGGAAACGAAGTTTATGATTGTTTAGGTAATTCCATTTTTTATTCTTTACAAATTTTAGATGATAAAATCTTTTACCTATTCCCTAAAATTGATTTAGAAGATTATTCAAGTACTACAATTAGCTTTTTAATAATTAATACTATTACTGGAAATATTGAAAAAGAAATTGAACTGCCACAAGAAGAAAATAATAAATATTCATTTTCTTTAGCAAAAACGCCTTTAATTGCAGAAAATATAGCCTATATTCCAGTTGATAATTTATTTTTTGCAATTGATCTAAATACTGGAAATTTGATTTGGAAAAAATATTATGGTTTAGATTGTAATGAAACAACTTGTAAAAACAAAACTACAATTTCAAATATTGCTTTTGATTCAGAAAATAAAAAAATTATTATAGCTTTTGATTCTCTTCAACAATTATACTCTGTTCCTATAGAAAATGGATCTTTAAATCCCATTCCCCCTTTAGCTTGTAATAATTTTTTATGTAAATCTTTCTTTATTCTTTCTGATATAGAAGGAAACACTTTTTCTCGCTTTCCTATGACAGAATGGGGATCTCAATGGCTAAAAGCTAAAGATTCTAATGGTTCTGATTTGTGGCAATTTGGACCTTACGACTATTCAACCGAACCTGCTGGATATTTTAATTATCCCTTAGCAATATCAAAAGAGGGTATTTTATATGCGCCAATTTCTGGTGGTCTTTTAGCTATTGGGGAATAATTATAAATTTTTCATTATATTTTCAAAAATCTCATTTTTAGATTGTTTCACTTACCTTTTAATGAACTACTTAATTCCATTTTATCTCTGTTTTTTATCTATTAATTCGGAATATTGACTTTTTCAAAAAGCCAAGTTAGAATAAAAATATTAAAGGTTCTGATTTTTATATTTTTTATTTACCTATTCAAACAAAACTACAAAAACTTTTTCTTTTTTTAAAAGAAAAAGTTATATTCTGTAAAGCAAGAAAATTTAGAAAATCTCCGTATTTTTATATTTGGATTTTTGGTATTTTGATTGTATTTGTTTCTTCTATTAATATTAAAAAAATAAAAATTAATAATTTAGAACAAATACATCATCAAAACAGTCTTTTTTTAATCGCTAACGCAAAAACAAACGAAAACGCACCAATATATAGTTTAGAAATATTAAATGATAGTTATTTAAAAACAAACGCTCCTCCATTTTTAATAAAAAATCAAACTTTAGCCTCTCTTAATTTTGCAAATAATGATTCAGATAACAAAAAAGAGATAATAAAATATACCGTTCAACAAGGAGATACTTTAGAAAAAATCGCCTTACAATATAAAATCTCAACTGAAACAATTATCTGGGCAAATAATCTATCTTTTAAAAATGCAAAATTAAAAGAAGGCCAGGAGTTAATTATTCTCCCCGTCTCTGGTGTTTTACACATGGTCCAATTTGGTGAAACTTTAAACCAAATTTCTCTTTTATATAAAGTATCAAGAGATGAAATTATTAAAATCAATAATATTAAAGACGAAAATCAAATTTTAGCTGGAGATTTCTTAATTATTCCAGCCGGAAAACCCTTATCAAAACCTTCTCAAAATTTTATACCAATAGGGGATACTTACTTTATTTTTCCGGTACCAAAACCATTTAGAATAACTCAGGGATTACATTGGTATAATGCAGTTGATTTTTCAACCGGAAATTGCGGAGATCCTGTTTTTGCAGTCGCTGGGGGTATAGTTCAAAAAACAGGCTATGATGATATTTGTGGAAATTTTGTAAGAATTTTACATCCAAATGGGGTTATAACTTTTTATGGTCATTTGTCAACAATATTAGTTCAACCAGGACAAGAAGTACACCAAGGAACATGTGTAGGTTATATTGGTTTTTCCGGCAAAACGATTCCACAAGGACCAGCGGGTTGCCATTTACATTTTGATGTAAGATTTGGAGTAAATCCTTTTACAAAATACCCCGTTGGTACAGAAATAAAATAATAAATTAAATTTCCTGTATCTCGCTTTTTCTAAAACTCAAAGCTTGTGCTACATCATCAAAAAGAATATTTTCTCTTTCCTCTAAATCTGCTATTGTTCTTGCTACTTTTAAAATATGATGATAACCACGAGCTGAAATTTTTTCAGCGTCTACATATCTTTTTAAAAAAGTTTTTGCCGAAGCTGGGATTTGACAATATTTTTCTACATCTTTCATTCTTATTTCAGAGTTGGTTAATATATTTATATTTTTAAATCTTTCTTTTTGAATTTCTCTTGCTTTTTCAATCTTTTTTCTCGTTTTTTCTGTTTCCTCTCTACTTAGCTGAGAAATTAAATCCTCAAATTTCATTGAAGGAACATTTAAAAATAAATCAAACCTGTCTATCAAAGGCCCAGATAATTTTCTTCTATAAGAAAAAATTTGCGAAGGCGTACAAGTACATTCTCTATTTGGATCACCAAAATAACCACAAGGGCAAGGGTTTGCAGCTGCTATTAATGTAAATTTGGCAGGGAATGCTAAAGAATATCCGGCTCTTTCTAAAACTATTTTTCCATCTTCTATTGGTTGTCTTAAGCTTTCTAATACATCTCGATGAAATTCAGGAAATTCGTCCAAAAATAAAACGCCACGGTGAGCTAAAGTAATCTCACCTGCTCTTGGCGGATTGCCGCCACCAATTAAAGCGGCTTCTGAAGCAGAATGATGTGGATTTCTAAATGGCCTTTTAGTTATAATTTCGTTTTCATTTAATAATTTTGCGTTACTATAAATTTTTGTAAGCTCAAAAATTTCTGATAACTCTAATTTTGGTAAAATAGAAATAATAGATTTTGCTAAAATTGTTTTTCCCGAACCAGGTGGTCCTAAAAAGAAAACATTATGTCCTCCGGCTGCCGCAATCTCTAAAGCAAATTTTGCCTTTTGTTGTCCTTTTATCCAACCAAATTCTATTTCAAATTCGTCATTTTGATACTGAAATTCTTCTTTTTTTACAACAACAGGTGTAATATATTTTCTTTTTTCTAAATAACTTATCGCTTCTTTCAAACTTTCAACCCCAATAACTTTAATTTTTTCCTCCTCTAAATTTAAAAGAGCCGCTTCTTTAGCGTTTTCTTTTGGCAAAATAATCTCTTCAAAATTATTATTTTTTGCTAATAAAGCTAAAGAAAAAGCGCCAAAAATTGGTTTTATTTTCCCATCTAAACTTAATTCTCCAAAAATTAATTTTTTTTCAGGATTAAAATTTACTTGTTGAGTAGCTAATAAATACCCTAAAGCAATTGGTAGGTCATAAATAGTACCCTCTTTTTTAATATTAGCCGGAGATAAATTTACCAAAATTCTTTTTGTTTGACTAACAGGAGAAATAAGTTTTAAATTTTTAATAGCAGAAATTACTCTCTCTTTTGATTCCTGAACCGCTTTATCTGGTAATCCAACAATATTAAAAATTCTTAAACCTTTAGTAGCAGAAACTTCTACCTCAATTATTTTAGCCTCTAAACCTAAAATGGCGCCAGAATAAATTTTAGAAACCATATAAAATTAATTCTCTTGTTGGTTTTCTTCAGATGTTTTTTCTTCTTTATCTTTTACAGAAATATTTTTTTGTTCTTCTTCTAATTGCTTTAGGGTTCGCACATCTATTTTCCAACCCGTTAATTTTGCAGCCAATCTTACATTTTGACCATCTTTGCCAATAGCAAGAGAAAGTTGGTCATCTGGCACAATTGCTAATGCTTTGTTTTTAGGTAAAATTCTTACTTCTAAAACCTTTGAAGGTGACAGAGCATTAGCAATATATATCATCGGATCTTCTGACCATAAAATTACATCAATCTTTTCGCCACCTAATTCATTACAAACTGCTATTATCCTTGTTCCCCTTTGACCAATCATCGCTCCAATAGGATCAATACCTTGCTCTTTTGTATAAACAGCAATTTTAGTTCTAGAACCTGGTTCCCTAGCAATTGATTTTATTTCTACTTGACCTGTTATAATTTCTGGTACTTCTAATTCAAATAATTTTGAAACAAACTTTGGATAAGTTCTCGATAAAAATACCTGAGGTCCCTTTGAAGTATTTTCTACTTTTAATACAAAAAGTTTTAATCTTTGACCCGGTCTGTAAAATTCATTTGGAATTTGTTCTGATTTTTCTAAAATACCAGATATTTTCCCAATATCAAACAAAACAAATTTAGGATCTACTCTTTGGACAATGCCAGAAATTATTTCACCTTCTTTTTCTTTAAATTTTTTATATAGTTCTTCTTTTTCTAATTCTCTTATTAATTGTAAAATTACTTGTTTTGCTGTTTGAGCTGCGATTCTACCAAAATTTTCTGGCGCTTCCACCTGAATTTTAAGAAATTCGCCTGCTTTTATATCAGGTTGAACTTTTTGTGCCTCTTCTAACAAAATATGCCTTTCTGGGTTAAACCTTACTTTTTTGGGTATTTCATTATCTTTTTCTTCTTCTACTTTTTCATTTTCTTTTGCTAGCATACTTTCATCAACTACTAATTTTAATTGAAAAAATTGAAGCTCTCCCGTTTTTGGATTTAATTTTGCTTCATATTTTTCTTTCTTTTTGCCGTATTCTTTTTTAAAAGCAGAAGCCAAAGCCTGTTCTACAGCTTCAAAAACCGCTTCTAAAGAAACCTCTCTTTCTTTTGCAATTTCTTCAATCGCGATTGTTAAATTTTTTAAATCTATCTGTTTCATAAATTTATAAAATTAAAAGGTCGCTTTCACGACCTTTAGTTATATTAACATCCAAAAATATTAATGTCAATAAAAAATTCTATCGTCCCTTATAGCATTTTTAAAATGAAAAATTTTATTTTTTTTAGGATTTATTTTATTTTTAATAATTCCTATTATATCTATCTGATAAGGAATAAAATTAGAAATTTTATTCTTCGTTTGATAAATTTGAGCCATTTTCAAAAGCTGGTATTTTTTCTTTTTAGTTATATGATCTTGAGGAAAAAAATCTTCATTTTCTAAAATTGTTTTTACCTCAACAAAAATTAATATTCCATCTTTTTTAGCAATAATATCAATCTCGCCAAATTTTGTTTTAAAATTTCTCTCTAAAACTTCATAACCTTTTTTCAATAAGAATCTTTCGGCTATATCTTCGCCTTTTTTACCTAAATTTTTTCTTTGCATATTTGTATATTTTATTTTATATTTTAAAATAAAATATTGGTTTTAAAAATATGAACATAAAAGATAAAATCAAAAAAAATATTCGTTCAATCCAAAACTGGCCCAAACAAGGAGTAATTTTTAGAGATATTACTCCTGTCTTACAAGATAAAAAGTTATTTAATCTTTTAATTTCTCAAATGGCAAAACTATATTCAAAAGAAAAAATTGATAAAATAGTCGGAATTGACGCGCGGGGTTTTTTATTAGCAGCGCCCTTGGCTTTTAAATTAAAAACTGGATTAGTAATTGCAAGAAAAGGTGGAAAATTACCATTTCAAACAATAAGTTGTGATTTTGAATTAGAGTACGGAAAAGAAATATTAGAGATACATAAAGACTCAATAAAAAAAGGTGAGCACATCTTATTAGTAGATGATGTTTTAGCGACGGGGGGCACAATGTTAGCTTGCGCAAAATTAGTAGAAAAACTAAAAGGAAAAATTGTTGGAATTTTATTTTTGGTAGAATTAACGGATTTAAAAGGTAAAGAAAAACTCAAAAAATATAGTGTAAAATCTTTAATTTCTTTTTAATTTTTATGTCAGAAAAAATTGGCATAATAGGTGGAACGGGTTTTTATGATTTTTTAAAAGGACGAGAGATTGAAATTAAAACACCATATGGCAAACCTTCAAGTAAAATTGTTTCTTCAAAATTTTTTGATAAAGAAATTTTTTTCTTAGCTAGGCATGGTAAAAATCATTCCTTACCCCCTCATAAAATAAATTATTTGGCGAACATCTTTGCCCTAAAAAAATTAGGAGTAACAAGAATTATTGCTCCCTGCGCTGTAGGCTCTCTAAACCCCAAAATAAAACCTGGCGACTTTGTAATTTGTGACCAGTTTATAAATTTTACAACCAAAAGATTAGATACATTTTTCAATGGGCCAAAAGTTTATCATATCTCAATGGCAGAACCTTATTGTCCAAAATTAAGAAAAATAGCAATCTCAGCAGCTAAAAAACTAAAATTATCTTTTCATAAAAAAGGTACAGTAATAGTTATTGAAGGACCACGCTTTTCTTCGAGAGCCGAATCTAAATATTTTTCAAAATTTGCCGATATTATCAATATGACCCAATATCCAGAAGTTATTTTAGCTAGAGAAATGGAAATATGTTATTTAAATATTTCACTAGTAACAGATTTTGATGCCGGTTTCAAAAATAGAAAAGATATAAAGCCGGTAACTGCCAATGAAGTTGCTAAAGTTTTTAAAAAAAATACCCAAAAATTAAAGGAATTAATTGTAGAAATAATCAAAAAAATTCCGGAGAAAAGAAATTGTTTATGTAAAGACGCTCTAAAGTTTGCAAAAATTTAAGATTTTTTAATTAAATTATTAATTTCTTCTTTTAACAAATCTATTATTTTATTGGCTTTAATTTTTTTAATAATTTTCCCATTTCTCATAAAAAGGGCTAAATTTTTCCCCACTCCAACCACTGCTAAATCCGCCTCTCTACCCTCTCCTAACCCATTGACTACACAACCTAAAATAGCGATTTTTAAGGGTTGTTTAATATTTTTAGTAAAATTTTCTATTTCTTTTGAAATAGAAATAACATCAATTTTAGTTCTAGAACAAGTAGGGCAACTTACAATTTGAACTCCTTCTTTTCTTAATTCTAAATTTTTTAAAATTTCGAAAGCAACTTTTACTTCCTCTACTGGATCAGAGCTTAAAGAAATTCTTATAGTATCTCCAATACCTTCTTTTAATAAATATCCTAAAGCAATAGAAGATTTTATTGCTCCTATTAATTTTCCTCCCGCTTCTGTTACTCCCAAATGTAAAGGATAATCAGTTTCTTTTGATAAAATCTCATACACTTCTATTGTTCTTAAAACATCACTTGCTTTTGCAGAAATAACAATATTATAAAAACCCAAGTTTTCTAATAATTTTGTATTTCTCAACGCAGATTCAGCTAAAGCTTTAGCAGAACTATGACCATATTTTTCTAATAAATCTTTTTCTAGAGAACCAGCATTTACTCCAACTCTAATAGGAATATTTTTTTCTTTTGCCAAATTAACAACCTCTTTTAATTCTGATTTAGGAAAGTTGCCGGGATTAATCCTAATTTTATCTACTCCTTGTAAAATTGCCTCTTTTGCCAAAGCGGCTGAAAAATGGATATCAGCGACCAAAGGAATATTTATTCTTTTTTTAATTTCTTTTATTGCTTTAGCTGCTTTTAAATCGGGTACACCAATTCTAATTATTTCACAACCTGCCCTTTCTAATCTTTTAATTTGTTTTACTGTTTTTTCTACATCAGAAGTTAAAGTATTTGTCATCGATTGAACTAAAATCGGGAAATCTCCGCCAATTTTTTTATCTCCGATTTGAACAACTTTTGTTTTTTTACGTTTTATTTTTTTCATTTTATTTTTTGTATTTTAACAACCATTTTTTTATTTTATTTATTTCCCAATCTGGCGCTGAAGTGCCAGAAATTACACCCAAAGTTTTTATATTAAAAAAATCTATCTGCTTTAAATCTTTTAAAGAATTAATCCACCAAGTTTTTCTTTTCGCTTTTTCAGCCAAAATAACTAATCTTTTGGTATTTGCAGAGTCTTTAGAACCTATTACTAAAATACCATCTGCTCTTTTGATTATTTCTTTTATTTCTTTTTGTCTTGCTTTTACTTCAGAACAAAGAGTATCTAAATATTTCAAATTTTTAAATTTCTTTTTTAATATATTTAAAATGTTATTTATGTTTTCAACCTCTTGAGTAGTTTGAGAAACTATTCCAATCTTTTGTTTTATTTTTGAAATATTTTTTATAATTTTTTTAAGATCTTTTTCATTTTCAATTACGATTGCTTCGTTTTGAACCGCTTTTTTTATTCCCTCTACTTCAGCATGTTTTTTATCGCCAATGATTAAAACAAGAAAACCTTGTTTTTTCAAAAGAATGGCAGAATTTTGGGCTTTTTTAACCAAAGGACAGGTAGCATCAAAAATTTTAATTTTTTTCTTTTTTAAATTCAAAATTGTCTCTTCTGATAAAATTTCGCCATGCGCTCTTAAAACTAAAGACCCCTTTTTAATTTCATTGGGGTTTCCAATTATCTTTCCTCCCCACTTTGTTATTTTCTCCATTACTTTTTCATTATGAACTAAGTCGCCTAAAAAATATACTGGTTTTGGTCCAGTTTTCAAAACTTTTTTCGCTAAAATTAAAGCCCTCCTTACCCCAGCGCAAAAACCTAAATGTTTTGCAAAAATTATTTTCATAAGAAACTTTCTACAATTTTTAAGTCTTCGGGAAATGTCACCTTTATATTTTTATAACTACAGGGAACAATTTTTACCTTAATTCCCAATCTCTCTACCAAAGAAGCGTCATCTGTGCCTAAAAATTTATCTTTTTCTGCTTTTTTAAATGCTTTCTTAGCAAGTTCATATTCTATTACTTGGGGCGTTTGGGCCAAATATATTTTTTCTCTATTTAAAGTTTTTTCTATAAAACTATCTTTTGACGCTTCTTTTATCGTATCCCTAGCTTTTTGAGCCAAAATTACGCATTTATATTTTTTCGCCTCCTTTATTACTTTTTTTATCTCAGATTGTAATAAAAGAGGGTTTGCACCATTATGAAATAAAACAAGATCTCCTTTTTTTACTCCGATTTTTGAAAGAAATTTTAAACCAAAATATGCTGAATTTTGTCTCTCTTTTCCCCCTTTTATTATGTGTTTTATTTTTTTGAAATTATATTTTTTTATTAATCTTTCAAATCTCCTTTTGAATTTCTCTTTTGTTACTATAACAATTTTATTTATTTCTTTACATTTTTCAAAAGGTAAAATTGTATAAAAGATAAGGGGTTTTTCTTTTATCTTACAAAAAATTTTATTTTTTCCTTTCATTCTTTTGCTATTTCCAGCGGTTAATAAAATTACAACATTCATAATTAGTATTTTACTAAAATTTTTAATGCTTCTTTTTCTGAAGTACAAATAAAAATATCTCCGTTAAATGTTGGAAAACTTTCAGCGACTTTTTTTGCTAACTGATAATCATTAACTTCACAAAACATTGTGGGGCCCGACCCTGAAAGTTTTGCTTTCAATTTAAAACTTTCAAAATATTCTTTTATTTTTAAAGTATCAGGACAAATTTCTTGATTTAAAACGAAAAAATCTTTACCAGTTTTATCATATAAATCATACATCATTTTCGTTTCAATCCTTTTATGAGGCCTAAATAAAACAAAATATTTTGGCAATTTTTTTTTAATAGTTTTTATTTTTTCTCCTATTCCTTCAACCTTACAGGTGCCTCCATAAAAAAAATAAGGAATATCAGCGCCAACTTTTTTACCAAGCTCTACTAATTTCTTTTTTGATAATTTTAAATTATAAATTAAATTTAATCCAAAAATAGTAGCAGCAGCATCGACGCTGCCCCCACCTAAACCAGCAGATATGGGAATAGTTTTTTGTAAATGAATTTTGGCTGGTAATTCTTTTTTAATATATTTTTCTAATTCATTTTTTGCTTTAAAAATAATGTTTTCTGTTTCAGGACAAATAATGGCGCCAGTAATTTTATTTTCTTTTGATTTTTCAATTAACAAAAAGTCAGACAAATTTATGGATTGAAAAATACTTTTTATTTGATGATAACCATTATCTAATTTTCCTAAAATTTTAAATTCCAAATTTATTTTTGCGTTAGCCTGTATTAATACTCTTTTCATATTTTTAATTTCAAATTATAGCATTATTTTTATAAACTTTCAAAAGTTGACGATATCTATCAATGATGTATAATTTAAAGATATGTCAATATATCCTTTAAAGGTTTTTGAAAATAAACTTCCATAATTTTGAATGCTGATTTCAGTACTCTTTTTTTATAAAAATTATGAAAAAAAATCGTTTTGATTTAAATTCTTTCTTAAATAAATATAGTTCTTTAGTGGAAAAAGAAATTGAAAAAATTTTATGTTCTTATGTAGATAAAGAAAATCATAAGCTTTTAAAATATCCAATTTTAACCGGAGGAAAAAGGTTAAGACCAACATTAGCCATTATTGTTTGCAAACTTTTTGGAGGAAAAATAAAAGATGTAATTTATGGAGCGGCAGGTTTAGAAATCGCTCACAATTATAGTTTAATAGTTGACGATATTATTGATCATAGTATTTTAAGAAGAAATTTACCTACTTGTTGGGCAAAATTTGGGAAATCAATTGCAGAATGTGTAGGAATAGATTATGCAGCCTCTATATTTCAGGCTGCAAATAAAACCAAAGAGCCAAAAATAATTTCAGAATTGTTTGCAAAAACAATGAAAAATATAGTGGATGGAGAAATTTTAGATATTCTTTTTGAACAAGCGGGTAGAGAAGATGAACCTTTTATTGTTCAAAATAGATACTTTAATATCTCAAAAAAAGATTATTTTAAAATGGTAAGCAAAAAAACAGCAACTCTATTAGAAACTTCTTGTAAGGTTGGGGCTATTTTAGCTAAAGCAAAAAAAGAAGAAATTAAAACCATTTCAAGATATGGATTTAATATAGGTGTCGCCTTTCAAATAAGAGACGACATTTTAGATATTTTTGGCGAAGAACAAAAATTTGGAAAAAAAATTGGAAAAGATATAGAGGAAAGAAAAAAGGGAAATACCGTCTTATTATTTGCTTTAGCTAAATTAAATAAAAAAGAGAGAAAAGAAATTTGTAAAATCTTGCAAAAAGAAAAGATAGAAAAACAAGATATTGAAAAATCAGTTAATTTAATTAAGAAAACAAACGCTTTAAAAAAAGCCCAAGAATTTGGCGAAAGTTTTATAAAAAAAGCAAAAAGGGAATTGGAAAAACTTCCTAAAAATAAGTGGAATACAATTTTAGAAAAAATTGCAGATTTTATTATAAAAAGAGAGAAATAAATTTTTAATTTCATAGCAAAAATTATTAAAAACAAAAGTTTTCATAAAATTTTAGCAATTCTTACGGGTTTAAATGGAGAATATCCCCTGCAACTAATTGAATTAGCAGGGAGAACCGCTTATCAATCAAGAAATAAAATTACCCAAGATTCAGCAAAAAAATTTGTAGAAATGATAAGAAAATTAGGTCATGAAAGCGTTCTGGAACATTCAGCAATGACTGTTGAATTTAATAACATAAGCAGAGGCTTCACACATGAGTTAGTTAGACATAGGCTTGCTTCTTTTACCCAAGAATCTACAAGATATGTAGATAAAAGTAATTTTGTTTTTATTTTTCCTCCAGATAAAAATCCCAATAAAAAAATAATTAATTTATTATTACCAAATGGAAAAAAGATAAAAATATCACCCAAAGACTGGATTAAAATGAACGAAAATATCTATAGATCTTTAAGAAAATTAGGTTGGCCCTGTGAAGATGCAAGACAATTTTTACCAATAGGTATCAAAACCCAAATTGTTATTACCGCAAATTTTAGAGAGTGGCGTCATATTTTTAAATTAAGATGTGATTCTCACGCTCATTGGGAAATAAGAAGGGCTATGGTAAATCTTCTAGAAGATGTTCAAAAATTAATCCCTGTTGTTTTCGATGATTTTAAAATTGATAAGAAAAAAATGATAGCCTGGATAGAAAATAAAAATAATTAATTTAAAAATATGTCAAAGTTATTAACCCTATTAAAACAGCATGAAAATTGGAGAAAAGAATGTATAAATTTAATTGCTTCTGAAAATGTAACTTCTTCTTTATGTGATAAAGTTTACCTTTCTGACTTAAAACATCGGTACGCAGAGGGTTTACCAGGCAAAAGATATTATCAAGGTTTAAAATATTTTGATCAAATTGAAATATTAGCAACTGATTTTTTTAAAGAACATTTTAAAGTAAATTTTGTAGATTTAAGACCTATTTCGGGAACTTTAGCTAATTTTGCTGTTTTTTCAGCTTTAGGAAAAAGAGGAGATAAAATTATTACCCTTGGTTTGGAAGGAGGATCTCATATTTCTCACGAAAAGGTTGGGGCAGCTGGTATTTTGGGATTTGAAATTTTTCATTTTCCTTTTGATATTCAAAAAATGAATATTGATTTAGAAAAAGCAAAAGAAATGATTTTACAAATAAAGCCAAAATTTATTATTTTAGGAGGTTCAGTTATTTTATTTCCCCAACCTATAAAAGAATTAAAAGAAGTTTGTAATAAAACTGGTACAAAAATTATTTATGACGCAGCTCATGTTTTTGGCTTAATTGCAGCAGGTTTATTTCAAGATCCTTTAAAAGAGGGCGCTGATATTTTAACTACCTCCACTCATAAAACCTTTCCCGGACCCCAAGGAGGAATTATTTTAGGAAATATAGAGGAAGATTTACAAAAAGAAATTATGAAAAATGTTTTTCCAGGAATAACTTCAAACCATCATTTACACAGAATTCCCGCTGTTTGCATTGTTTTATCTGAAATAAAAAAATTTGGCAAAAAGTATGGAGAACAAATTATTAAAAATGCGAAAACTTTAGCTAAAAAACTTTCTGATTATAATTTCAATGTTTTAGGAAAAGAACAAGGATTCACCCAAACCCATCAAGTTTTAGTAAGGGTAGAAAACTTTGGAGGGGGAGAAAAAGTAGCCCACATTTTAGAAAAAGTTAATATAATTTTAAATAAAAATGTATTACCGGGCGGCGAAATTAATCCATTACATCCTAATGGAATAAGAATCGGAGTTCAAGAGATGACGAGATTTGGAATGAAAGAAAAAGAAATGGAAAAAATAGCAGAGTTTATAAAAAAAGCAATAGAAAACCCTCTTCCTGAAAATTTAGAAAAAATAAAAAAAGAAGTTATTGACCTTAGAAAAAAATTTCAAGAAATTAAATATTGTTTTAAAGGAACTTAATCATTGAAGAATAATAAAAAAACTGATACAATTTTTTAATTTTATTTTTTCAAGAATATGAAAAAGAACAAAAAAGAAAATAAAAACATTGAAAAAATTAGACATTCTTTAGCCCACATTTTAGCTTTGGCAGTAGAAAAATTATATCCTGAAACAAAATTTGGTATAGGTCCCGCAATTGAAAATGGTTTTTATTATGATTTTGATTTTCCAAAACCAATTTCTGATACAGATCTTCCAAAAATAGAAGAAAAAATGAAAGAATTATTAAAAAGTAATATTAAATTTGAAAAGAAATTTATTTCAAAAAAAGAAGCAGAAAATTTATTTAAAAATCAGCCTTATAAATTAGAATTAATAAATGAATTAGTCCAAAATAAAGAAGAAAAAATAAGCATTTACAAAAGTGGAAGTTTTGTTGATCTCTGCAAAGGACCACATATCAAATCAACAAAAGAAATTCCAATAGATGCTTTTAAATTGACAAAAATTGCGGGAGCTTACTGGAGGGGCTCTGAAAAAAATCCTCAGCTTATAAGGATTTATGGATTAGCTTTTAAAACAAAAAAAGAATTAGAAGATTATTTAAAATTTCAAGAAGAAGCCCAAAAAAGAGATCACAGAATTTTGGGAACAAAATTAGATTTATTTCATATAGACGAAAATATAGGTCCTGGTTTGATTTTGTGGCATCCAAAAGGCGCAATTTTAAAAAAAATAATTATTGATTTCGCCTTAAACGAATATTTAAAAAGAGGTTATCAGTTAGTTGATACTCCCCATATTGCTAAATTAAATCTTTGGAAAACATCAGGTCATTTAGATTTTTATAAAGAAAATATGTTTCCATCAATGCATTTGGCAGAGTTGGGTGAAGAAGAAAAAGATGATTATCAACTAAAACCAATGAATTGTCCTTTTCATATCGCAATTTTTAAAACAAAAACAAGATCATATAAAGAACTTCCCTTAAGATTTACTGAAATAGGAGTAGTTTATAGATATGAGAAATCTGGTACCCTACACGGTTTAACAAGAGTAAGACAAATTAGCCAAGATGATGCCCATATTTTTTGTACACCCAAGCAATTGTCAGAAGAATTACTTTCTATTTTAAAACTCACTTTTAAAATTCTTAAAACGTTTGGTTTTAAAGATTTCAAAATTTATCTTTCTACTAGGCCAGAAAAATTTATTGGATCAGAAAAAATTTGGCAAAAAGCAGAAAAATCTTTAGTTTATGCGCTTAAAAAATTAAAATTAAAATATGAAATTGATAAAGGAGGAGGCGCCTTCTATGGTCCCAAAATTGATATTAAAATTAAAGACGCCCTCCAAAGAGAATGGCAATGCACAACAATCCAAGTAGATTTTAATTTGCCTGAAAAATTTGATATTACTTTTATAAATGAAAAAGGTAAAAAAGAAAGAATTATTATGATTCATCGAGCTCTATTGGGCTCTTTAGAAAGATTTATAGGAGTACTTTTAGAATATTATGGAGGTGATTTACCATTTTGGATTTCTCCAGAACAAATATGGATTATACCTATTGGGAAAAAACATTTAAATTATGCTAAAAAAATTGATATAGAACTCAAGAAATATAATTTTAGAACAAAGATTAAAGATGAAAACGAAACCGTCTCAAAGAAAATAAGAGAAGCTGAAATACAAAAAATTCCATATATTTTAGTTTTAGGCGACAAAGAAATAAAAGAAAAAACTCTTAGTGTAAGAGAAAGAAAAAAAGGAGATTTAGGTAAAATGTCTTTAGAAGAATTTCTTAAAAAAATAAAGAAAAATCCATAATATTTTTTTCGTATTTTTAGGACAAAGCAAATTGTTGCAGCTTCTAAGCATTATCGCTATCTTGGCCATGCTTCCATTAATTATCGGCGTTTATTTAAGGGTACCGCCGATTTCATCTTTGATGCTTTTTTAACAATCCCCTACACATTTTTCTATTTTAAACAATTAGAAAATAAAGAAAAATCTACTTGGGGATAAATTTTGACAACAAATCCGCATAAGTTCAAAAACATTTTAAAACTCCAGGGCTTAAAACCTCTGGAGTTTTTTAATCATCTCCAATTTAGTTACTGAATCAATAGCCTTGGATTTTCCAAAATGTTAGTATTCTAGGCATACTCTCTGCAGAATATGAGATACATCGGTAACACCTCGATTGAGAGCATTTTCCATCGAATTTGACTTCAAAAGACTTCACCAGACCTTAAGGAGATATCCCACCTATTGAGTTTGTCCAAAAACACCTAAAACTGTTACCGATCTCCTCATATTGTACAGAAATTTGCTATAAATTCAAGAATATGATATCATTCTTATTATGAAAAACATTAATCGTGAAATCGAAATAAAATTTAAGATTAAAACTCCTAATTCGATTCGGAGAATCCTCAAAAATCAGGGCGCGAAATTTATTGGAAAGGCTTTTGAAAAAACTTTACGTTTTGATACACCGAATGATGACCTTGCGAAAGATAAAAAATTTTTAAGAATAAAAACTGGATTTAAAAATGTAATAACTTTCAAAAAGAAAATTGCTAGCAAGAAATTTAAGGAGCGCGAGGAAATTGAATTTGAAATTGCAGATCCTAAAAAAATGAGATTTATTTTGGAAAATTTAGGCTTTACCAAGGTAAGAATAATGGAAAAGTTTCGAGAAAAGTGGCATTTAAATAATGCGGAAGTCGTTATTGACAAATTACCAATGGGAAATTTCATAGAAATTGAAGGAGAAGAAAAATCAATTAGGAAAGTGGTAAATATTTTAGGATTAAATTTCGAAGATCGAATAACTGCAACTTATTGGGATTTGTGGAAAGAATACACCGAAAGAAAAGGTATTAAAAATGAAAATATAACTTTTACTGCAATTAAATCTTAGATTTTTATAGTCAATAAGAAAAATGAAAATATTCGCAACATATTTTAAAACACTTAACTATTTTGTAAGGTTGAACCTTGCCTATTCTTATGGTTACTTTGAATTTGTTAATATCTAATTAGTGAGGGCGCGAGAAATCGCAACTCCACTAAGTCAACAGCAGGCTTTCTGAAAACAAAGCCTGCTGTTTTTATTCTAATACCCCATACGTAATAATTCTGCCATAGCAGAATTATTACGTATAATGAATTTATTGATTGAAACCTAAACTTTCAATCACCCCTTCAATACCTAATAAATAACCTTGGATTTTCCAAAATGTTAGTATCCTATGCATGTCACTTGGCAAAAAAATCTTTGGCAAGTATAATTATCATATAAAGCACATTTACGCATTTACGTCAGTTGTTTAAAAAATGAATATTGATGAATAATGACACGAGATTTCTACTTGTGGATTCAGAATGAATACATATTATATGGTCGCTGAATCAGCAAGTCAAGAAAGGGTGAGAAGAATATCTTATGTGAGTCCGCTGGGGAAATTGTTGATTGGTGCCAAAGTTGGTGAGATAAGAGAGGGCGTAATCGGGAATGATAAGAAGAGATTTGAAATACTCGAAATAGAGGAATCTCAATAACGCCAAGCCTGAGTGTAGACTATCTTAGACTGCACTCAGGCATTTATATTATATATTTTAATACTTCATAATATTTTTAATAAACTAATTTAGAATCTAGATAAACTTAATTTGGTAATATTTCTTGATATGTCTCCAAAAATTATTCCTAAAATTGAAATAGAATTTCGCTCGCTTCTTAACAAATCACAGTATAAGAAAATCCAAGAATTTCTGAATAAAAACGCAAAAGATTTAGGAGAAGATAACCAAAATATTTATTTCTTTTTATTATCTGATAGAATCGTAAAGGTAGTAAATAATCTTTCTAAGAAGATTGCAAAAATTGTAATTAAACTTAATCGGTTAGGAAGAGGAAGAAGTGATTTTGAAGAAATTGAAATCCTTATAGATCCCTCTGATTTCAATAAGGCGGTTAAGCTATTCTCGGCACTTCCCTTTGATCAAATTCAAAACATATATCAAAAACGGCACAACTATAAATATAAAGGAGTCGATCTGGCCTTAAAACATACAGAATCCTGGGGATATCATATGGAGCTGGAGGTTGTAATCGAGGATAGATCAAAGAAAGAAGTAGCGGAAGAGAAGATAAGAAAAGTGGCAAAAGAACTGGGTATAAAAATAATGTCTGAACAAGAGCTTACAGATTTTGCTAAAAAAATTGACGAGCGATATAAACAAGGTTTATATAACAAAACGAAATGAGCCTGATTACATTAGCAGAATAAAATAATCTTCCTGATTATCAATTTATTGATAAGGATACACTCCTTTGGATAGCAGATAACAGACCTAAATTTACGGTTTCTGCATACAGGACAGAAAAAAGACGTGTACTTTTTCACGCATAAGTTCAAAAACAATTTGGAAAACTCCAGGGTTTAAAACCTATGGAGTTTTTTAATCATATTCATTGTAAATATACTGGTATTACAGGCTCTTTTATTTTTGGGGACAATTTGGTAAAATAGAAAAAGAAAAATTAAGTATTTTTATGGCAGAAAGATTGTTAATTGTGGATGAAAATGATAAAATTGTAGGTACTGAGACGAAAGAAAAATGTCATGAAAGGAAAGGGATTTTGCATCGGGCCTTTACTGTTTTTCTTTTTAATGATAAAGGGCAATTGCTAATTCAAAAAAGAAGTAAGCTAAAAAAGTTATGGCCGGGCTATTGGGAAAACTCTTGTTCTAGCCATCCTTTAAAAGGGGAAAGTTATGTTAGGGCGGGAGAGAGGAGATTGAAAGAGGAGTTGAGAATTAGTTGTCGGCTTAAATTTTTAGATAAATTCCAATATCAAGCTTTTTATAAAAATGTTGGTTCAGAAAATGAGATTTGTGCTATTTTAATTGGAAAATATAATGGGAAAATTAAGCCTAATCCCAAAGAAGTGGCTGCCTGGAAATGGATTGGCCTTGAAGAACTGGAAAAAGAGATAGAAAAAAATCCTCAAAAATATACCCCTTGGCTAAAAATTGGATTAAAAAAATTAATGTCTTTGAGAAAAGAAAAACAGGGCCTTGAATTGAAATCAATTTTAAATAAATATTCAAAATTGGTAGAGCCAGTGATTGAGAAGATTTTGAATTCTTATGTTGACAAAAAGCATCAAAAAATTGTTAGATATCAAATTTTAACTGGTGGGAAAAGATTGAGGCCGGCTCTAGCAATTATTTGTTGTCAATTGTTAGGGGGGAAAGTTAAAGATGTATTGCCAGCAGCTGCTGGCCTGGAAATTTTGCACAATTACAGTCTAATCATCGATGACATGATTAACAATAGCAATCTAAGAAGAGAAAAACCCACCTGTTGGTTTAAATTTGGCAGATCAATTGCTGAATGTGTTGCGGTTGATTATTCGGCTGCTGTCTTTCAGGCAGCCAATAGATCTAAATATCCAGTTGAAATTTCGGAAATTTTTGCCAAAACGACAAAAACAATTGTAGATGGAGAGATTTTAGACATTTTATTTGAACAGTCGGAAAGAGAAAATGAAAAATATGTAATTGAGAATCGTTATAACGAAATAACCGAAAAAGATTATTTGGGAATGGTAAGCAAAAAAACCACTGCTTTAATTGAGGCCTGTTGTGAAATAGGTGCTATAGTTGCCGGAGCTAAAGAATCAGAAAGGAGGGCTTTAAAGAATTATGATTTCAATTTGGGAATCGCTTTCCAAATAAAAGACGATATTTTGGATATTTTCGGCAAAGAAAAAGAATTTGGAAAAAAAATCGGCAAAGATATTGAAGAAAGAAAATTGGGAAATATAGTTATTTTTTATACTTTAAAAGAGCTTTCACGAAAAGAAAAAGAAAAATTCTTGGCGATTTTAAGAAAAAGCAAAATTAAAAATAAAGACATCAAAGAAGGGTTAAAACTTATCAATAAAACAAAAAGCAAAGAAAAATCATTCCTTTTGGGAGAAAGATATATTAAAGAAGCCAAAGAAAGTCTTAAAAATTTGCCCCAAAACAAGTGGAATAAACTTTTGGCTGAAATTGCTAATTTTGTCCTGGAAAGAAATGAATAAGGAAAAAATTTTATGGTAAAAGTAGTATTAGTCAATGAAAAAGATGAAGAGGTTGGCTTAGAAAATAAGAAAAAAGCTCATTTGAAAGAGGGGATTCTTCATCGGGCTTTTACTATCTTCATTTTTAACTCAAAAAAACAATTATTAATTCAAAAAAGGAGCAAAAATAAATTTCTTTGGCCCTTAAGCTGGGAAGCATCTTGTTCTAGTCATCCTTTACCTGGCGAGGATTACCTTACTGCTGCTAAAAAAAGATTAAAAAGAGAACTTGGTTTCAGTTGCAAATTGAAATTATTGGGCCGATTTCAATATCAGGCAAATTACAAAAACATCGGAGCGGAAAAGGAAATTTGCGCTCTTTTAATCGGAAAATATAATGGTAAAATTAAACCAAACAAAAAAGAAATTGCCGAATATAAGTGGGTCGACCTTAAAGAATTAAAAAAAGATTTAACAAAAAATCCCAAAAAATACGCCCCTTGGTTAAAAATCGCTTTAAAATACTATGAAAATCGCAAATAAGATATTAGAATATCAAACAAAAGGCGAATTTGATTTTATTGATATTACCGAAGAAGTAAAAAAATTTGTTCAAGAAAGCCAAATTAAAAATGGTTTGGTAAATGTTCAAATTCTTCATACCTCTGCTGCCTTAATAGTCAATGAAAACGAACCGCTTTTGCTTGAAGATATAAAAAGAAATCTGGAAAACTGTTCTCCTAAATCTCAGAGTTATCAACATGATGATTTTACCAAAAGAACAATAAATGTTTGCCCCGGAGAATGCATGAACGGCCATTCCCACTGTCAAGCCATTCATCTCTTAGTTAACACTACTCTTAATGTAATTGAAGGAAAGCTCCAATTGGGACAATGGCAGAGGATTATGCTTGTTGAATTAGACCACTCGAGACCAAGAAAGGTTCAAATTCAAGTTATTGGTGAATAATTTAAGTTAAAAAATTTTGCCCTGTAGCTTTGCTACGGGCTTTTTGCTTGTTATTTTTGCGCAAATTGCCTAAAATTAAATAAAGATTAAATTATCAAGGTAAAACTATGGTAATTGAGAAAATTTTAAAGTAATTAACGATGAGGAGATTATATGCGAAAAATTAAAAAAATTTTTAACTTAATTTGGAATGAGTTTGTTTACGGAGGACATTTACTTTCATTTGGGGCTGTAAGTATTGTCTATACCGCATCCATTCTTCTTGATATCAGAATAACTTGGGATTTCTTATTGGTTGTTTACTTGGGGACCGAATCTGTTTACCTTTATAATCGATTTAAAGAATATAGGATTGATTTTTTGACCAACCCCGAAAGAACCGAACATATAAAAAAATACGCCAAATACATTCCTTTTATTATTTTTTTAATGACTTTTTTGGCAATTGTAATTGTAGTCTATTTCAACAAAATTTCAGCTTTAATTTGGGGCCTTCTTTTGCTTATGCTCGGTTTGCTTTATAGTTTATTTTTGAAAAAAATTACTAAAAAAATAATCGCTTTCAAAAGCTTTTTTGTATCTTTAATGTGGAGTTTGCTTGTTCTGCTTTTGGCAGTATATTATTCTGCACCTATTAATCTGGCTCTTTTTCTGTTTTTTGTTTTTGTCTTTTTGAGATGGTTTATTAATACTGCTTTTTTTGATATTAAAGATATAGAAACCGACAGGCAAGAAAGATTAAAAACTTTAGCGGTTGTTTTAGGACAAAACAAATTGTTGCAGCTTCTAAGCATTATCGCTATCTTGGCCATGCTTCCATTAATTATCGGCGTTTATTTAAGGGTACTGCCGATTTCATCTTTGATGCTTTTTTTAACAATCCCTTACACATTTTTCTATTTTAAACAATTAGAAAATAAAGAGATAAATCCTTCTTTTTTGTATAATGTTATTGTTGACGGAGAATTTATTTTTTGGCTCCTTTTTGTTTTGTTAGGTAATTTTATTTTTACTCAATTATGAACAACGTTTTATTGATAAATGAGTCTCTCGTTTTTCTAAATGTTGTTGTTGGTTGTTTGTTAGCTGTCTGGGTGCTTTTGGCAAATCGGAAAGAAAAGCTCAATCAAGTATTTTTCATAATGACAATTTTATTGGTTTTGTGGGTTATTTTTGCTTTTTTAGGGTCTTTTACTAAAGAGCCACAAAAAGCATTAATCTGGTATCGTTTAAATTGGGGGATAGTGGCGTTATTTTTTATCGCTGCTTATTTTTTCTCAATTTATTTTCCAAAAAAAATTACTGAAAATCGGCTTTTAACCAAATTTGTAATAATTTTATGTTCTCTTCTTTTTTTGATTTCTGTTTTCAGCAACTTGATAATAGAAGGTGTAGCGGAACAAGAATGGGGAATGGAAATAATTTTTGGCAAAGGGAAACTTCTTTATTATATTCCAATATTTTTCTTAACTTTTTTAATTCTCTATAATCTTTTCAAAGAATATTTCACTCTAACAAAACAAGAGCGCCTTAAGGTTCAATATGTTTTAATAGGAATTTTAATTTTCGCTTTAGCGAATCTTATTTTCAATGTCGGTTTTACTGTTTTAAGAGGTAGTGTAAAATTTCAACAGTTAGGTGATTATTCTGTTATTTTCCCTCTTATTTTTACTGCCTATGCGATTGTGAAAAAGGAATTGTTTGGGATTAAGGTGGTTTTAACTGCATTATTGGTTGGTTTAATAGCAATTTTAATTTTTGTAGATACTTTCTTTCTTACAAATAAATTTGGTTTTCAAATTATTAAAGGAACACTATTAGTTTTATTTTTATTTTTTGGCTATTCTTTAATCAAAAGCACATTAAAAGAAATCAAATTAAGAGAAGATTTAGAAAAAGCTTATCAGGAACTCAAAAAATTAGATGTTGCCAAGTCAGAATTTATTTCTATGGCTTCACACCAATTAAGAACTCCATTAACTGCAATAAAAGGATATATTTCTATGATTATAGAAGAAACTTACGGAGAAATACCAGAAAAAGTTAAAGAAAAACTTCAAAATGTTTTCATTTCAAACGAAAGACTAATTAAAATTGTAAATACACTTTTAGATATTTCTAAAATTGAATTAGGAAAACTTGAACTAAAAAAAGAACCAATACAAATAGAAGATATTGTTCAAAGTTGTTATGAAGAATTAAAAATAATCGCCCAAGAAAAGGGATTAACGTTTATTTTTGAAAAACCCCAACCACCTTTGCCAAAAGTAAATGTTGATCCAATTAAAATTCGCCAAGTTTTTCTAAATTTAATTGATAACGCAATAAAATATACTTTCAAAGGAGAGGTAAGAATTAATCTTTTAAAAAAAGGGGCATCAATTTTATTTTCTGTAAAAGATAGCGGTGCCGGCTTGACAAAGAAAGAAGAAGAAGAAATTTTTCAAAGTTTTACCAGGGGCTCTGCCGGTTTAAATTACTTTATTGAAGGCGCTGGACTGGGACTTTCTATTGCAAAAAAAATAGTTGAACTTCATAAAGGTAAAATTTGGGTAGAATCAGAAGGAGAAAATAAGGGTTCTACCTTTTTTGTAGAAATACCAATTGAAAGCAATAAAACATAACTTGACAAAATTATTTATATTATATTAAAATTAATTAATGCCTCTTATATTGATAGTTGAAGATGAAAAAATATTAGCCGAAATGTATAAAGACAGATTCGAAAAAGAAGGAATTCAAGTAGATCTAACTTTTTCTTCAGAACAAGCTTTGGAATATTTAAATAATAAAAAACCTGATTTAATTTTACTTGATATTTTATTACCAAAAGCAAATGGTATTTCTTTTTTAGAAAAAATTAAACAATTTAAAAATAAAACAAAAGATATTCCTATTATTGTTTTCTCAAATTATGATGATCCTAAAACAAGAAATGATGCGTTTCTTTTAGGTGCTAAGTCATATTTAATTAAAACACAATATACTCCAAAAGAACTTGTTGAGGAAGTAAAAAAATATCTCAATTTAAAAAACAAATCCCAATAAGATAATTTAAAAATAAATAAAATAATAAAAAGTCAAAAGGAAACTATAATTTTAAAATTCATTTTGATTTTTAGTTTTTTAATTGTAACTCAAGGTTAAAGGATTTTAAATTTTCTCTATCATCTCACTAAATTTAATTCACAAAATCAAGGAAAAAGAATCTCATCGAAAATTTGATAAGATTCTTTTTGTAAGTTTATTAAACTAATCTATCTCTTTGAGCTAGCAAAGGAAATAAAGTTGCGAAATTTTTTAGAAGCAGACGGGGCCTTATCCCTGCCTGAGGAAATTAAAAAACAAAAATTTCCCCTGAAGTTAACAAAATTAAAAACTTAACACAGCATTTTAATCATAATTGAAATTAAAAAACGCATCCTTAAAAACTGAAAAGAAGGCAAGGAAAATGAAAAAATTTGTTTTTAAAGAAAATCGATGATAAACTCAAAAAAGATGTAAGACTATGTTAGGATCTACTGTACCAACAATCGGTGGATTTCACACCGGATTTAAATGGGCTAATGAATGGGGATGCGAATGCATCCAGATTTATGTTACCTTATCAAGAACTTGGAGAGTGAAAAAACTATCTCAAGAAGAAATTTTAAAGTTTAAAAAGGCATGGCAAGAAAGCAAGGTCAAAGAAGTAGTGGCTCATGTACCATATTTAGTTAATTTAGCTTCATCAAACAAAGAGCTTTATCGAAAATCAATTAATCGCTTAAAAGTTGAAATTTCCCGTGCAGAAAAATTCGGAATTTCTTTATTAGTTTTGCATCCAGGAAGTTATGGAAAATCAAAAAGAGAGGAAGGAATAAAAAGGATAATTGAAGCTTTAAATAGGATCTTGGAAGAAATTGATTCTCCGGTAAAAATTCTTTTAGAAACAATGGCAGGCCAAAGAACAATGATTGGTTCACGATTTGAAGAATTAACTTTGATATTAGATAAGGTTCAAAAATCAGAATCTTTGGGAGTTTGTCTTGATACTGGTCATTTATTTATGGCAGGCTATGATATCAGAGGTTATAAAGGATATGAAAAAGTTCTCAATCAATTTGATAGAACCATTGGAATAGAAAAAATTAAAGCCATTCATCTCAATGATTCCAAAACAGATTTGGGATCAAAAATTGATCGCCATGCTAATATCGGTGAAGGAAAATTAGGACTCCAGGTTTTTCATGCTATTTTAAGAGACAAAAGATTTAAAGAAATTCCCAAAATTTTGGAAATACCAGAAAGAGACAAAAAGAGTAAAGAAAATTTAGAATTATTAAGAAAATTGAAAAAAAATATGAAAATTTAGTAAAATTAGGATATGAAAAATAAATTTCAAGAGTTATTAGCAGAATTTAAAAAACTAAAATTGCCAGATGAAGAATATGTGATTTATGGAAGCGGTCCTTTAGGAGTAAGAGGAATTAGAGAAATTCATGATTTGGATGTAGTAGTTATTGATAAGCTTTATCAAGAGTTACTTTTGAAATATCCTGGGAAAGAAAAGAAAGATGAAAAGAAAAGATTTATTAAATTAGGGAAAATTGAGTTAATCCAGCAAGCTGTTCATTGATTAAAAATGTTAAAAGGGTAATTGCTGAAGCCGATATAATCGATGGTTTAAGATTTATAAAATTAGGGGATCTTTTGAGATGGAAAAAGAAAATGGGAAGGCCAAAAGATTTTGAAGATATTAGATTGATGAAAGAGTATTTAAGAAAAGAAAATTATAAAAATTTATTAATCGAAATCCGAAAAATATTAAAAAATCAATCAAATAGCAAGGTAAAAGAAGGTATTAAGAAATTTGTTGCCCCTTTAGAGAAAGTTTATGGCGTAAAAATCCCAGTTTTAAATGAGATTTCTAATCGTTTTAAATGTGGTGGGTTTGAATTAGTTGAAATGCTTTGGAATTCTGGAGTTTTGGAAGAAAAAATAGTGGCAGCAAAAATTTTGGGCAAAATTTGTAATAATAATCCAGAAAAAACTTTGGAACTCATTAAAAAATTTAGTCGAGGAATTTCAGATTGGGCAGTTTGCGATAGTTTGGCTACTCAAGGGGTAAGAAAAATAGCGAAAATAAAACAGAAAGAAATTTTTGAATTATCTAAAAAACTAATTAAATCAAAAAATTTTTGGCAAAGAAGGTTTGGAATTGTTTTGTTATTGAATTTAAAAAAAGAAAAATCTTCAAAGAAAAAAATTGAGAAAATTATAAAAGATGTAGAAAAAGATAAGGAATATTATGTTAAAAAAGCTGTAGAATGGATAAAAAGAAAGTTTTGAGTATAATTTATCAGTTTAAAAATATGAGAAAGATTGAGAAAAAATTTGGCCAAAATATTTTGAAGAAATTTTAAAAGAAAAGAAAGTTTTTAAATTGAGGCTAGCTGATTTTAAAATGTAATTTTTGGAGCGCAAGCCAAAAAAACCTTAATAAAATAAGTTCGCTACCTAACCAAAGATTGGACTCACCGGGAATCGAACCCGGAATTCACCCTTGCGAAGGATGCGTAATACCATTTTACTATGAGCCCTTCTTTATTTTTTTATATTCTTATATTAAAATAAAAAATTAAAAAATAAAGGTCGATTTAATTTTAAATTAACTTTTAAAATATGCGTTTAAAAAATAAAGTCGCAATTATAACAGGAGCAGGATCAGGCATTGGAAGGAGTACAGCAAAAGTTTTTTCAAAAGAAGGAGCGAGTGTATTAGTAGCAGATATTTCTGAAATAGGCGGTATCGAAACTGTAGAGGAAATTAAAAAAGAGGGAGGTAAAGCTGTTTTTGTAAAAGTAGATGTAAGTAATTCAAAAGATATTGAAAAAATGAAAAAGGAATGTTTAAAAAATTTTGGAAGAATTGATATTTTAGTTAATAATGCTGGTATAGTTAAATTTTCACCTTTTCACGAAACAACAGAAGAAGATTGGGATAAAGTTTTAAATATAAATTTAAAAAGTGTATTTTTAGCCTCAAAAGCTGTAATTCCTGAAATGTTAAAGCAAGGAAAGGGAAAAATTATAAATATTTCTTCCATCGCGGGTTTAGTTGGTTTTGATCAAATAGGACATTATTGCGCCTCAAAAGGAGGAATAATAGCCTTAACAAAAGAAATGGCTTTAGAATATGCAAAATATAAAATTAATGTAAATTGTATAGCGCCTGGAGTAATCAAGACTGTAATGACAAAAGACTTATTAGACGATCCTGCCACAAGACAATTTTTAGAAAGTTCAACTTTATATCCAAGATTAGGAGAACCAGAAGATATAGCCTATGCTGCCCTATATTTATCTTCAGATGAATCAGATTTTGTAAATGGCATCGTATTAGTAGTAGATGGTGGTTGGATAGCAAAATAAAAAAATGAAAAAAGAAAAAAAATTCAACAAAAATACAACTCTAAAAGAAGTTCTTGAAAAAAAAGAAAATTTTAAAATTTTATTAAAGCACCATGTGCCATGCTTAAGTTGTCCTTTTGCAAGCTTCGAATTAGAAAATTTAACCTTAGAAAAAATTACAAAAATGTATAATATTAACTTAAAGAAATTGTTAAAAGATTTAAACGAAAAATAATTATGTTAGATTTTAGAATATTAAAAGAATCTAAAAAAAGCCGAGCGCGCCTCGGCTTTTTAAAAACTATTCATGGAGAAATTGAAACGCCAACTTTGGTCCCGGTTGCTACTCAAGCTAGTATAAAAGCTTTAGATACTTTAAGATTATTAAAAGAAACCAAAACAAAAATTTTAATATGTAATACTTTTCATATTCATTTAAAACCAGGAGAAGATATAATTAAAAAAGCAGGAGGTTTGTATAATTTTATGAATTTTAAAGGAATATTAATGACAGATTCAGGAGGTTATCAAGTATTTTCTCTTGGTTTTGGAAAAGATTTAAATATCGGAAAAATTTCTAATAAAAAAACAAACTTTAAAATAAAAGAAGGTAGTCAACCAAATAAAATAAAAATAACTAAAGAAGGTGTTTATTTTAACTCACCCCTAGATGGTAAAAAAATTTTTTTAGGACCCAAAGATTCTATTAAAATTCAAGAAAAATTAGGAGCAGATATTATTTTTGCTTTTGACGAATGTCCCCCGCCTTTTGCAAGTAAAAAATATATTAAAGAATCTTTAGAAAGAACTCATAATTGGGCAAAAATATGTTTAAAAGAAAAAAGGTCAAATCAGGCTTTATTTGGTATTATCCAAGGAGGGAAGTATAAAGATTTAAGAAAAGAAAGTGCCAATTTTATAGCTTCTTTAGATTTTGATGGCTTTGGAATAGGTGGAGAATTTGGTAAAGATAAAAAAGAAATGAAAACTATTTTAGATTTTACTTTAAGTTTTTTGCCAAAAGAAAAACCAAGACATCTTTTAGGAATAGGATCTTTAGAAGACATTAAAATTATTATTCAAAGCGGAATAGATACATTTGATTGCACTATTCCAACTCATTTTGCTAGACATGGAATTGCTTTTGGTTCTTTTGGAAAAATTAATTTAAGAAAAAAAGAATTTCTTAAAGATAAAAAACCATTAGATCCAAAATGCGATTGCAATGTATGTAAAAATTATAAAAGAAATTACCTTTCTCATTTAATAAGAGCAAATGAAATTGCGGGGATCTCTCTTTTAACCATTCACAATCTTTATTTTTTTAATTCTTTTTTAGAAAAACAGAGAAAATTAATAAAAGAAGGAAAAATTTAGTTTTCTAAACTTTCTTCTTTTAAAATTTTTCTTAATTGAAGAGAAACAAAAACAATAATAAGCGTTATTAAAATGGCGTAAAAAAATTTTCCAATAACTTCGCTTCTTTTTGGAAAAAGATATTCAAACAAACTTTTTATCGCTTCATTCCAGGCTAAAGCTGCCACAAAACTTAACCCGTTTAAAAATAAACTTGTTGTTTGCCGTTTAAATTCTTTTTTTATTTCCTTAAATTCTTTTTTCACCTTTTCTATATTTTCTTTTGGCATAAGTTTTATTTTTAAAATTTTAATTTAAAATAGAATGATGTCAAATAATTTAAAAATAAAAACATTACAAATTCTAAAAAAATATAAAATAAAGCCACAAAAAAGATATGGTCAAAATTTTTTAATAAATGAAAATATTATAAAAAAAATTATTTTAGCAGCTGAAATTACCAAAGAAGATACAATTTTAGAAATAGGACCAGGTTTGGGCTTTTTAACCAAAATTTTAGCAAAAAAAACAAAAAAAGTTATTGCAATTGAAAAAGATGAAAATATGGTAAAAATTTTAAAAGAAGAATTAAAAGAATTTAAAAATATAAAAATAATAAAAGAAGATATTTTAAAAATAAAAAATTTAAATGAAATATTAGAAAATAAAAAATATAAAATCGTGGCAAATTTACCTTATTATATTACAGGTCCCGTAATTAAAAAATTTTTAACAGAAGAACCTTTTCCTGAAGTTTTAATTTTAATGGTCCAAAAAGAAGTAGCCCAAAGAATTGTAGCTAAAAGCCCTAAAGGTAATTTTCTTTCAAATTTTATTCAATATTTAGCAAACTGTAAAATTATTTCTTATATAGATTCTCATAATTTTTTTCCAAAGCCTAAAGTTAATTCGGCAATAATTAAAATAATACCTAAAAAAAATATTGACTTTAATTTTTTTAAAAACTTTCTTATAATATTAAAAGTGGGGTTTTTACATCCAAGAAAAACAATAGAAAATAATTTTGCCGAATTTTTTAAACTAAATAAAAGTAGCGTGAGAGAATTATTTCAAAAAGTAGGTATAGATAGCAGAAAAAGAGCAGAATCTTTAACAGAAAAAGAATGGCAAAATATTTTACAGATTATAAAAGAAAAAATATAATTTTAATTTTTTATAAAAAATTAAAAAAATTTTTTTATGAAAATTAATTTAAAAAGATCCTCTTTTATATTTTTAATTTTTGTTTCTATAATCTTTATTTTATTTCCTTATACAAACGTTGCTGCTGACTTTGGGGGTTTTATTTCAGGAATAACCACAGCAGCTGTTAGAACAATAGTTGCAATTTTACTTTTAGCTTTATTTTATATAAGTTTGGGTTTTTTAAAATTAGGAGTTTTTTTATTTAGTTATGCAACAATACCACTTTTTAATTTACCATTTACTATACCAGGTCAAGCTCCAGCCGGTAATCCAATAATTTTAGTTGGTTGGCGTATTATTAGAGATATTGTTAATATGGGATTTATTTTAGGTTTATTATATATTGGATTAGCCACTGCTTTAAGATTATCTAATTTTAAAATGCAAAAATCTTTTGCCTTATTAATTTTAATTGCTTTGGTAATAAATTTTAGTCCAGTAATTTGTGGTATAGTAGTAGATGCTTCAAATTTAGTAATGGCTTTCTTTTTAGGTGGCGCTACTGATTGGTCAAAACTTGAAAGTGTAATGACAGAAGATGCTGCTCAAAATGTTAGCAATGCAATAGAAGCAAACTTTACAGCCCCTGCCTTCTTTAATATGTTATGCCTTATCATATTTGGTTTAGTTGGTGGCTTTATATTTCTTTTATATGCGGCTTTATATTTAGTAAGAAATATCGCTCTCTGGATAATAGTAATTTTTTCACCTGCTGCTTTTTTCAGTTATATATTTAATCAAACTAGAAAATATTTTTTTGCCTGGTGGCAACAACTTATCGAATGGGCTTTTATAGGAGCAATTACCGCCTTTTTTATCTATCTTGCGGCTTATTCTCTTATGCTAATTCAGAATGGTAATATCACTATAAACCCAATGTCATTAGAAGAAGGTATACAAAATCCAGCAACTAAAGCACCTTATTTTTTTGTAGCTCTTATTTTTTTAATAATAGGTTATAAAGTTTCAAAAAAAACAAATGCAGCTGGAGCCCAAGCAATTATGGGTTTAACTACAGCGGCTTTAACGACTGTAGGATTAGCAACAGTAGGCGGAGTGGGAGCAGCGTTAAAAAAGGGCTTTTCATATGCAGGTAAAAATTTTTTAAAACAAGGTAGAGAAGAAGAAACTTCTGAGTTTATTCAGAAACATAAATGGCGAGCTGCTTTAAAATTTGGTGTATTTGGGGAAGGTCTTTCTGGTTTAGCCCAATTAACACCTGAGCAAAAAGAGCAATTAGGTGGAGCAAAATTGTTAACTTATCTTACAAGAGGGGCAGTTTCTGCAACGACTGTTGGAATGCCAATCTGGGGGTCAAGTTGGATAAGAAATTTTTCAGAGAAATCATATTTAGAATACAAAAAAAGAGATGAAGAAAAGGTCAAAGAATATAAAGAAAAAGATCTTTCGGGGTTAAAAGTCAACGTAGAAAACGCCAAGGCAAAAGGCCTCTTGATAGGAAGAGAGAGTTTTCGTATTGCAAAAGCTATTATAGAAAAAGGAGAATTAAATAAGGCTATGGGGCAAAAAATCATTTCAAAAGAAAATTTAGAAGAAGCCATGCAATATGCTTCTAAACAAAATTATTATGACGACTATAATAAACTTACAAGGGCATATAGAGGAGAAACCGGAAAAGAAGGGGAAGAAAAGTTACAAAATCAAATAGAAAAAGATAGTATCAGAAAAAATGTTCAAGAATTAAAGGCAATGGGTATTAATGAAGATAGAGATTTTCGCAAAACATTAGAAAAGATTGATAAAGATTTATTAACAAAAGCAAAATATGCTAATGTAATCTCGGAAAAATTTGCTGAAGAATTATTAAAGAATAATGACACCTACAAATTATTAACATCTGAAGTAATATCAGCATTAGTAAAAGAACACGGAGAAAAAATATTTGATATAATAAATGAAACTCTTCAAAAAATGGATGATGCTGTCATAGAAAATCTTATTGATAAAAATGCCAAGTTAATGACATATTTGGTTTCAACAACAGCTCATTCAATATCTCCAATTAAATATAAAGGAAAGATGTTAACAAAAGAAAAAATTAGAGAGGTATTAAAACTAAAAAAGCCCCGTATTTTTCCTTCAGGAGCGCAGAAATAAAAAATATGGGTAAAAAAAGAGGGTGGAATGCTTTAGTAAAAAATATCAAAAATTTATGCAACAACATTCCAATCTTTAAAGCTATTAATTTTTTTAATCATTAAATTTTTAAATATATGCAAATTTCCTATGAAGAAGCAAGAAAATTATTAAAAAATCTACCACCATTACTAAAAGAGTCTTTATATTCTACAGAAACAGCAGATACTATTTTAAACATAGCTTTAGAATATGATCTGCCAATTGAATCTATTCCAGAATTAGCAAAACAAACAGGATATACTATTTTGGGCATACTTTTACCCCAAAATTTAAGCAAAGAAATTGAAAAAGAGTTAAAAATTGATAAAAAAAGAGCCGAAGAAATAGCAATGAAAATAAAAAGGTTAATTTTATATCCAATTAAAGATGGTTTAGAAAAACTTTATGAAGGAATTGAGTTTTTACCAGGAGGAGAAATTAAAATAACAGCAAAAGAGAAACAAAAAACTGAAACACAAAGCTTAACCCAAACAAAACAAGAAGATATTTATCGTGAAAAAATTGAAGAAGAAGAAGAATCAGGATTTTAAAAACTTTTTAAATTTATCTTTATTTTTCTTTAAAGTTTCCCAAAATTTTTTTAAAAATTCTCCCAAAATCTCGCCTAATATACCAAAAAAACCAAACCCACCAGAGGTTTTTAAAATCCCTCTTTTAGTACTAATTTCTTCTTTTTCCTTTTTTTGTGTTTCCTTTATTGGTGACTGTTCTAATTTTTTTGGTGTTTCTTTTTTTGCTTCTTCTTTTTTCTTTTCTTCTAATATCTCTTTTTTCAAACCTCTGGCTTTTTCATAGTCAATATTTTTCAATAAAATATCTTTTGCTGCTTCGGGAGTTTTAACAAAGATATATTTATAAAATTCTGGTTTCTCTGGCAAATCTATAAACCCTTTTCTTCTATCTAAAAGTTCAACAAATTCTAAGGCATATTTTTCTATTTCTGGCATAGAAATTTTTTCAATACCTATAGCTTTTAATCTTTCATAAATTCTCTTTAAATCTTTATTTTTTTCTTCTTCCTTTTTATTTTCTTTATCTAATAACGCTTCTTTAACAATTTCGTCAAAGGAAATTTTTTTTGCTTCTAAAATTTTCTGAAAAATTCTTTCCTGCTTTTCATCTTTAATTTTATCTGGAGCATAAAAATTTCTCAAAACTTTTTCTAAATCATCATTAAAAGAATATTCTAATTTTAAAATCTCTTGAGAAATTTCATCTAATTCTCTTAATTTTTCATTTTCATTTAATAATGAAAGCTCTTTTTCTAATTCTTTTTTTTCGTTTTCATTTTTACTTTTTCTTATTTTTCCTTCTAATTCATATCTTTTCTTTAATAATTCTGGATTTTCTTCTAAAAGTTTATCTTTTTTTGATTTTAATTCATCTATCTTTTTCTCTGTTTCTTCATCAAGACAATATTCTTTGAGCAATTTATAGGCGATTTCTCCTCTTTTTAAATCTTCTCTTGTTTCTTTACTAGAAAAAACTGATTCTAATTTAGAAGTTTCCAAAATACCACCTTTATTTTCAATAGAAGTCGATATTTTTCTTCTTCCCCTTTCTGGCAACTGACTTTCAAATCTTTCCTCTTTTTCTCTTTGTTTTTTAATCTTTTCTTGCCAAATTAGATAATCAATACCAATAAGAAAATCTCCAGAATTAATATCAGGATAATTTTTCAAAAAATTAGAATATGCATCATAGAGCTCATCCTGTTTATCTTTTAATTTTTCATATTTACCAACACTTTTGATTCTATCTTTTAATTCAGATAAAATTTCTATATCAGAGAAATCTTTAATTTGATTTTTTAATTTTTCATTTTCCGTTTTCTTTATATTTTCAACAAAATCTTCAACTATTCTAATAGGAGCGCCGTATATACTTTCAAGTTTATCAGGAGAATAAAAGTTTGTTTTGTCAGGAATATATAAAGGAAATTCTAAACCTTCAAGTTGTTCTTTCACTTCTTTTTCTTCTTCAGATAAAACTTCTTCTTCCTTTGATTTTTCTTTTTCCTTTTCCTCTTGTTTTACCATTTCCTTTCCTTTCTCTTTTTTTGGTATTTCTTTTTCCTCTTGTTCTTTTTCTATTCCTTCTGTTTTTGTTTCTCCTACTTTTTTCTCTGTCCCTTCTCTTAACTCTTCTGTTAGTTCTTTTTCCCCTTCTGTTTCTTGATCTTTTTTCTCTGGATTTGTTGCCTCTGGATTTGTTGCTTCTGGATTTGTTGCTTCTGGATTTGTTGCTTCTGGATTTGTTGCCATAAATTTTAAAATTTTTATAATTAATAAAAACCTTTAAAAAAATTAATCTTTTATATTCTCTTATTTAGAATATTAAAAAATTTTAAAAAAGTAAAGTTGTTTATTTTGACGAAAAATAATATAATAATATAATAATTTAATTAAATTATTTTATGGAATTTCAAGTACCAAAATTTTTAAGGAGAGAGGCAAAAATTATAGGACCCTTAACTTTTAAACAAATTATTTATTTTGGAATAGGTGTTCTAATTTTGGTTATAGCTTATTATCTTCTTCCGAAAACAATATTTTTTGTTTTTTTAATCATTGTAGGAGGAGGAATAGGTGGGATGATTTTTATAAAAATAGACGGTGTACCTTTAAATGAAGCAATAGTTTATTACATTGATTTCTTGTATGCGCCAAAAAGTTATTTTTGGCAAAAAAGAGAGCATAAAACACCTATTGCAAAATTAATCACTTCAAAAAGACAAACCACAAAGGAAAAAACACCGATATTAAAATTATCGCCAGAAAGCAAATTGTCGAAACTTGGGAAAAAAGTAGAATTCGGCGGAGAATAAAAAATAAATTATGCCACAAACAACACAACAATTTATAGAATTTAAGGAAATAAAAGAAGGCGTTTTAATTATGAAAGATAATAGTTTAAGAGGAATTTTATATGTTTCCTCTATAAATTTTGATTTAAAATCAGAAGACGAACAAAGAGCAATTATTTATCAATTTCAAAGTTTTTTAAATTCGCTTGATTTCTCTACTCAGATAATAATTCATTCAAGAAGGCTAAATATTACAGGATATTTTGACAAATTAAAGGATCTTGAAGAGGCGCAAAAAAATGAATTATTAAAAATTCAAACGCGAGAATATAGAAAATTTATTGAATCTTTAGTTAAAGGGGGCACTATTATGAAAAAAGACTTTTTTGTGGTAATTCCACTATATTTAAACGAAATAACTAGTATAAGATCTACCTTTAAAATAACATCGAAAATTACTGAAGAAAATTTTAAACTTTACCGTGATCAACTTTGGCAAAGAATGGAATTTGTCACTATTGGTTTAAGAAGATGTGGTTTATCGGCAATGCCATTATCTACAACTGAAATTATTGAACTTTTTTGGAGTTGGCATCATCCAGCCCAAGCAGAAATAGGTTATTATCCAGAAATTTTGCCAGAATTAATTAAATAATAAATTTTGATAATAAATTATTATGAAACTGAATATTCTTGAAAAATTTTTTAAAAAAGGGGGGGCAAGAGAAAAATTAGAGTTTGAAACACCAGAAATTACAATAAAAGATATTATTGCTCCACCTTACATATCTATATCTCAAAATTATTTAAAAATCGAAGAAAGATTATCAAAAAGTTTTTTCGTTTTTTCATATCCACGCTATCTCTTTACTGGTTGGTTAACTCCGATTATAAATTTAACATTTCCCTTAGATATTTCTTTTCATATTCATCCTGTTGACACAGGTAAAATATTAGCCCAATTAAGAAGAAAGCTTACGGAGATAGAAGCAGAAATAGAAGAAAGAAGAGAAAAAGGTTTAATTAGAGATCCTGTTTTAGAAACTGCCTTTCATGATATCGAAGATCTTAGAGACAATTTACAAACAGCAAAAGAAAGAGTTTTTAATTTGGGTATTTATATTACCATTTTTGCCGCTTCAGAAAATCAATTAAAAGAAATGGAAACAGTTTTAAGAGCAATTTTAGAAGCAAGACTAATTTATATAAAACCAATGATTTTACAGCATCATAAAGGTTTTATTGCTACTGCTCCTTATGGTTTGGACGTTCTTGATATTAATACCCCAATGAACACTGCTCCACTTTCTTCTATTTTTCCTTTTGTTTCTCCAGATCTTTCGGCTAATGAAGGTATTCTTTATGGTATTAACAGACACAATAATTCTTTGGTATTGTTTGATCGTTTTACCTTAGAAAACGGTAATATGGTTGTTTTTGCAAAATCAGGTTCTGGTAAAAGTTATTTTTGTAAAATTGAAATTTTAAGATATTTAATGCAAGGAGTTGATATTATCGTTTTAGATCCTGAAAATGAATATAAAATGTTGGCTGAATCTGTTGGTGGCTCATACTTTGATGTCTCTTTAACTTCGCCAAACCATTTTAATCCTTTTGATCTTCCTGAAATTGGAGTAGATGAAAATCCAGAAGATATTTTAAGATCAAACATTATCAATTTAGTAGGTTTATTAAGGATAATGTTAGGAGGTTTAACCCCTCAAGAGGACGCTATTTTAGATCACGCTTTAACTGAAGTTTATGCGGCCAGAGATATTACTCCAAATTCTGATCCAAAAAATTGGAAACAAAATATTCCAAGAATGCAAGATCTCCAATCAGTTTTAGAGGGTATGGAAGGAACCGAATCTTTGGTTGAAAGGCTCCGCAAATATACAACAGGCACTTATGCACCGTTTTTTAATAATTACTCAAATATTCAAATGAATAATAATTTTATTTGTTTTGGTATTAAAAATATGGAAACAGATCTCCGACCTGCTGCTCTTTATATTATTTTAAGATATATTTGGAATATAGTAAGATCAGAATCAAAAAAAAGAATACTTTTAATTGATGAAGCTTGGTGGATAATACAAACTGAAGATGGAGCGTCGTTTCTTTATGGAATGTGCAAAAGAGGGAGAAAATATTGGTTAGGAATTACCACTATTACCCAAGATGTATCTGATTTTATGAAATCATATTACGGAAAACCCATTATCACAAACTCATCATTACAGTTTTTGATGAAACAATCGCCGGCAACAATTGATGTGGTAAAAAAAACATTTAATTTAACAGAAGAAGAAAAATTTTTATTATTAGAATGTAATGTTGGAGAGGGTATTTTTATCGCAGGACAAAAAAGAGTAGCAATTAGGGTGGTAGCAAGTTATGTTGAAGACCAAATTATTAATACTTCACCAGAAAGAATGAAGGCAATTGAGGAAGCAAAGAAAAAATTAAATTCTACTAAGTGATAAATAATTTTAAAAAGACATTAAAAAATTATTTACCAATTTATTAAATAAATTTAAATGAATAAGAGTAATATTAAAAAAAATTACCTAAAAAAATTTTTTGCCTTCCTATTATTATTTTCTTTAATTTGTCAATATACTTTTGCCATTTCTTCTTTTACTCTAAAAAAATTAGAAATAAAATATCCATCTCTTCCAGGTAATATTGAGTCTCCGCAAGATTTTATTTTAAAAATTAATTGCAAATTAGATCCAGGTTCTTTTTCAGATTCTAATAATCCATGTCTCAAAATAAGGAAAGATGATGAAGAGACAGAAACCCAAATGCAAGAAAGACTAGAAAGAGGGGGATATGTTCCTAGTAATTCTTTACCATTATATTTTAAGTATTTCTTTCATCTTTTTATAATAATTGCTATTTCAATTTGCGCAATTATATTTATTTATGCTGGAATTTTATATTTAATTTCTACTGGTAAACCAGCAAATTTAAAAGAGGCTAAAATTTGGATGCAATCTGCTATAATAGGTTTAACTACCATTTTATCTGCTTACACTATTTTATATACCATCAATCCATCTCTTACTATTTTTAAACCATTAATCCAGGAAAAAATAGTATTAGAAAAATTTGAATATGGCAAATCGCTTTCAGGTTCAGAGATTGCTACAATTCCTATAGGCCAAATTCTAGACAGAACAATTGAAAAACTCCAAGCAATTAGAGAAAGAGCGGCAGAGCTTTCCACTTCTTCGGAAAATTATGCCACGATCCAAAAAACTGTTTCAGATATTTATTACACTATTGTTCAATTAGAAACTACGATGAAAGATCTAGAAAATATTAGCCAAAAAGAATGTTCTTGCGGCACGGCAAACTGTATTCAAAGTGGAGACAACTATATTCCTGATCCTAAAAAACCTTGCAATCCCTCTTGTGAAGATTGCAAAGAAGAAGTAGCCCAAATTGCAAAACAAGTAGATTTATTAAAAGAGAAACTAAGAAGTCAATTAAAAAGTTTTGTTATATTAGAAATACCATTAATATTTGATTATGTAGAAATTAAAGGAGCAAGTTTTCTTTTATATAATGCCGAAGGTATAGCAGACAGAGGATATCTAAATTATTATCTTAATTGGTTAAAAGAAACTGGAAATATAGGAGAGGAAGATATTAATTTTACCTCGCCTTTCTCGCCCCTTTTAAAAAAACCTGGTAGCACTACTATAACCCATATGGGTTCTATATTTATTATTAAAAATATTGCTATTTTAGCTTCTACAACCGATTCACAAAATAATGCAACTAGCGCTAAAGAAATAGTAGAAATTGTTAACGAAATATCAGCTCGAGGTCAAGAAATTGACCAGCATATTAAAACGCAAATTTCGGGAATAAATGTTATTTTAAATAACCCCATCACTGCTTGTAATGTTTTTATAGATAGCTCCCAGCTACTTTTACAAGAAATAACAAGCACAGCAAAGTTTATAAAAGAAAAAATCAATGGAACTAATGGTATTCTTGAATTAACAAAGCAATTTAAAAATATAGATACATTTAAAATTTCACAAGAGGCTTCCAAAATAAATTTACTTTTAGGTTATATTGAAAATAGGATAGAAAATATTAATTCATTGTTAGAAAATCTCAAAGATGCTTGTAGACAGCGAAATATAAATATAAATAATATAACACAAATTTTATATAAGATACAAAATGTCCAATTTTTTTATCTTACCCTCTATAATAGTGAAATTTGGGGCCAAAAAACAGAGGAAATAGATTATGCTAGCTTTTATTTCAATCCCAAGTTAGAGAAAAACAAAGAACTCCTTAAATCTCTTCCCACGGGGATAGGTGTTTTAACAGGAAAATCTAACAAAGAATTAAATAACAAATATTTATCTGTAGTGAAAAAAAATTTAGGAACTGATTTCCTTGATCTTAGCGATGAAGAATGGGCTAATATCACCTCTGAAACTTTTAATTCTGTTGATAGTGTCTTAAAAGCAAATCCTATAATAGAACTTCTTGCTGAAAAATGGTCGCAAGAGGCTTCTAAAAATGCTCTTGAAGATCTAATTAAAGGGATCAGATCCTTTTTAGGAATTAATAATGAAGGTAGCAATCTTCCTTCAAATAACAAACTCTCTGAAAAAACAATACAAAAATTAAAGAAGATTATTACTTTAAATCCTGAAGTTGCCCTTGCTTTAAATAGAGAATTTTTAGATTATGTTGCTAATCAATATATAGAAGCGATTTCGCGTTATTTCGCCCAAAAAGGCGTAGATGTTATTACTCTTATAGGTCTCTCTATGTTAGAACAAGCTTTAAAAGATATTGGAAGTCAGTATCCATTTTTAAATGCAAATGCCTGGCAAAATTTATCTATAAACATTAGTAATATTTTAAATAGTAACTGGAAAGAAATTATTCCTCAATTAAATGATCTTTTAAACAGCAAATTAGATCAATTGCTGCCTGCTGATATCGTAAATTATATGAAAGAAGTAAGTCAAGCTATAGAAGATTTTATTTATACAAGCGAAAAAAACATAGCTTCTGCAGTAGCAATCGAAATTGAAGATACAATTTCCCAAGCTATTAAACCTGTTCTTGAAGATTCTCCATGGCTTTCTTCTCTTTTAATGACATTTATTTCAGCTTTTGACACATTTTTTATTAATCTCTTTATTGAAGAGTTAGATATTTATGTAGATCAATTTATGCCACTATCTCCTTATTCAATTTCTATTGAAATTGGTGATTTTTTAAATCAAAAACTTGAAAATATTTTACCTGATAGTTGGAAAAATTATTTAAATCAATCATTAAAACAATCATTAGAACAATGCGGAACACAAGACTGTTATAACATTATTAATCTTTTCGAACAGGCTGCTTCTACTACAGAAGCAGTAAGCAAAGCATTTAATAATATTTTAAATCAATTAGAAGACATCGTCTCTTCTACTCCAAATACTTTAGGTGAAATTTTTTTTCCAGGTTTAACTTCTTATTGGGAGCAAAAAACCATTTATCAAATAATGAGAGAAAATGGAGATATATCTGCAGCTACAAATATAGTACCAAAAAATGAGCTTTGCAATCTTTTTGCTGAAAATAATGTCTGCAAAGGTCTTTGCGAAAGTTTTTCATTTAATAAAGATAGGTGCCAGGTTTTTAATAATACAAGCATTTGTTTTGATTCTACTTCAACTTCTAATCTTTCTGATTTTACCTCAGAAAGTTTATTTGAATTAACAGGAATCTCTGAACCTAATTTTTTTAATAAAACCATTTTAGAGGTTATGGATGATGCCTTTAGAGAAAGAGGTGTTATTATTGTTTTTGATATTGAAATAGATGGGCAAACAAAACATTGTACTACTACCCTTGATAATTTTAGCACTTTGTTTAACACACCAATAGAAGATTTAGTAAATACCTTTAATTCCAACACTGTCTGTAACAACCAAAGAGAAGATGTTGGATTAACTCAATTAGTTGCTTGGTTAAAAAATACTAGCTTGTATGATTTTATCATCAATAATGTTGATGCTACTACATCTAAAATTATAAAAGTTTTTTTTGATAAAACTATAAAAACAATATTAGAAGACTATATAAATAGCGCAAATCTTAGCGAAGAACAAAAAGATTCATTAAATAAATTTATTAACTTTTTTACCACTCCTTTCTTTAATCTTATCGAAGACGAAAACGCAAGGAAAGCGGTAAAAGAAGGCACAATTTTTGACTTCTTTTCTGATAAAGGCGATACTTTATTAATAAATTTACTTCCAAAAGATTTTGAAATTATGGTTGATTTAATGGAAACATATGATTTGACCGCTAAAAGTACTTTTCCGAAAATTTTTGAGTTTTTAAATTCTTTAGAAAAGCCCTGGAAAGAAATTTTGTTATCTTGGTCTTGTCAGGTAAACGACACAAATCTCTGTAATTGGTTTAAATTCTTAGCAAAACCAATCAGTTGGGATATTTTATTCTTAAATGCCTATAATTCAACATCAACTCCTTCTGAGGATGCTCGCTTTGCTTTTGCCAATCAAGAAGCAGACAAGTATTATAATTTCTTAAGCCAAAAAGGCATTGTTGATTTTTTTGATTTTGGCTTTGTTAACAAACCAATGGCAGAATATATTCAAATTAATTTATGTAGCAAAAGCGATAATTCTATTGCTTATCCCACTTTTTCTTCTTTATTTAGAGATAAGATGGCAAATATATTTCAAAATTGTGATTCCAATCATAGAAAAATAGAAGAGATAATAAATAATTTTTTAAGAAATTTTTCAACAAGTACTTTAATTGAAATAATAGACGATCAGACATTTGGTAAACTTCCCTACTATGTGCCAAATTTCAATTATCTCTTAAATACCCAAATAAAAAATCTTTGGCCATTATATATTATTACTCATAATCTCCCTTCAATATTAAATGAAATAGAAACAAATAATAATTTTTTATGTTATAAAGATCCACTTCATAATAATATACCTAATTTATGTTTAATGTTAAAGGATCAATCAGAAAAAGAAAATTGTTATAATGCTTGCGCCTTAGTTAGCCAATTAAGAACAATTTTAGACAAAACACTTTATGAAAATATTATAGATATAGTAAATAATAACAATCAAGTTAAAGATATATTTGAAAAACCAATCGGATATTGGGTTTCAAGCACTCCGCCATTTTATTTTACGGTAAAAGAGGTAATACCAGATAAACTCTGTGCCACCACTTCTATTGGCTTAGTCCAAAAATTGCATATTAATGAAACAACAAGTTGTCAAACTACTCCAACTTCTTCTGAACTTTATTGCTGTGTACCTTTAAAAGAACCTCTTGATAATTTCTTTAATTTTAATTTAAGGAATTTTGCAACCTCAACTATTCATAATGCTTTTATTAATTATTTTCAAGATCATAAAGAGGACCTTTGGGAAAATATTAAACCAAAATTCACCACAGAGTTATCAAATGCAATAATGGAATCTTTAGGTCAAACATTAGGAGAAAAAATTATCTCAACAACCACCATAGAATCTTTAAGCAGAGACCTTGCTTCTACAACTGAAAAATTACTAAAGGAATCTCTACCAAATATTTTAGAAAACGGCATTCCTTTAAATTCTTTACAAAATTTATAATATGCCATTAAAAATTTTAAAAAAATTTATCGCTTTGTTAATTTTACTAAATATTATTTTAGATTTTTTACCAATCCAATTTATTTTTGCCACTATAAATATTGTAGACCAACCAAAAAATATTCAAATACCAAGTATTTGCGAGTGGGAGATTAAAGAAGGAGAGAAACCAAAAGAATTTGAAAATAATATTTTAAAATACGCAAAAGCTGAATATTTTTTAAGAGACGCTTGTAATTTTTTTAAAATGGCAGAAGAAACAGCGCCTTCTCTTATTCAAGATTATAATCAAATTATTGAAAATACCGACCCTCTCACCAAATGCAATCCTTTAGGTAACTGCTTTGCAAATTGCACATTAAAAGGTCCAAGGATTAATGTGAAAATTGATATAACCCAACTAATCTGCGACGCGGTTGCCACCCTTGTAGGAGTGCCCGGCGGATGTTCAGCTTTATTTGTCGCGTCAGAATACTCTTACCTTATTAATCTAATTTATCAAATACTAAACTTAAGTACTTTTATTGAAAGCCATACTCAGGATATTCGAGACATTATAGATGCTTTTATTAATTTAGCGACTTCTACGCCCGAATTTTTTAATTTAGCATATATATTAAAAGAGCAAATAGTAAATGTTATTGATTCAAAAATTATTAATGAAATTTTAACCGGCACACCATCTGATAAAAATGCGACCTCTACAATTTTGCAACAATTTTTCAACAATATGAAAAATTTAGCAGAAGAAAAAAATACGATCCAAGAAAGAACAAATCTAATAAAAGGAAGAATTTATGAAATGCAATATTTAATTAAGTTAAATCTTGTTTCTTTTGCAAAAATACAAAACCAAAATTACCAAAGTTTTATTGTCCTCTTTAAAGAAGTAAATACCTCGTCTTTAGAAATAACTCAAACAATAGAAACTCACTCTAATTGGAAGGAAAGATTTCTCCCAACCTCAAGCCCTGCCTATTTTACAATTTTAAACGAAAAAATCTCATCTCTTTTTAATAATTTCCCAATCGCCAATACCAGTTCAGACTATGTTTTAATAGACAGGTTTGCCTTAAAAGAAATGGAAAAATTTAACTTCCAAGAGAATCTTTATACTTTAGAACAAATTATTAATAATATTAATGAGTTTCTTTCAAATCCCCAAAATATTTCAGAAGATCTAAATAATTTTAAAAACGCCCTTTCAGATTTTAAAGAAAAATTATCCCAGTTAAAAGATTCTTTTTTACACATCAATGATATTGCTATAAATGTCCCAAAAAATGAAATCGCGCCTTCTAGCTATTTTACGCTATTAAGAGATTCTTTTGAAAAAGTTTTAGAGCCAGAAAATATTGAAAAAATTCCATTTTTAAATAATTCTTTATCCTCGCTTTTAAATCTTTTACAAAACCCAAACAATGGACTTTCACAAGAACAAGTAGTAACTACTACCCTTTTTCTTTCTCAAATTCAGGATGTATCTTCTAATTTAGAAGTAGATTTTGCTTCCTTATACTCTTATTTTACTGAATCTCTAGAAAAAGATGTTATTGATATTTTGTCAGAAAAAAAAGATGACTTCTTTAAAATAAGAAATGATATTGTCACAATAAATCAAATGTTTTTTGACTTTTTAACAAATTTTCACGACATTTTGCAATCTATTAGCACCACTACTACGACTACTTTAGAATCAGATCCCCAAAATCCTATTACTTTTAAAGAAGCAGTTGACAGAGAAATTGAAAATATTAAAAGCGTCTTAGATTTAAATCAAGAAGAAACTTTGGCTTTTAAAATAAATAATTTAGGAAACAAAATAGATGAAGTTTCTCAAAATATTCAGAACAATTTTGGTTTAGATTTAAAAGAATATAATAATCTTTTAAAAGTTAGCCTTTCTTATATAGAAAATATGATTTATAAAACGCTTGGAGAAAGCGAAACAGAAAGTTCTGGCTCTCTTATGGAAATACATTTTGAAAAAACAGATAATGAAGAAAAAGAAATTGTTTCTGCAAAATACGAAGAAATTCCCTGGACAAAAATAAAAACAATCCAAATACCACCTAATGCTACTTCTATTTCGCCTTTGAAAATCACTTTCAGAATTTGGTCCTCAGACGATGCTTTTGTCACATGGGAGGCAAGAACCAATGCTAAAGCTAAAATAAGAAGAAATGGAGAAGACATAACTGGCGAAATTACGAGTTGCAATAATAAAAAAATATCGGGTTATAAAATATTAACCTATACCACAACCACTTCAGGTTGGAAAGGAGGCGATAATATTGAATTATGGGTAGAAAAAGATAATTCGGCCGCCGCTAAAGAATATATCTATAATGATATTTTTGAGGTAAAAGGCTCTATATCACTTTTACCAATAAAATATTCTCTTTTGACTCTAATTTCTTCAATAAAATCAAACTCTTGGAAAGATGTTTATAATTGTTATCGGTACAAATATTTTAAACAGAATTGCTCTAGCTCTGAAGAAAACAATCCAGATTGCTATAATAATTGGGGCGATTTATATGAATTAGTCGCAGGCCCTGAGGGTCTTTACCAAAAAATTGCAGCAGGTAATACAAATCCAACAACCACAAAAAATTCTTTACTTGAAGAGACAGATAAAATTAGGCAATTGATAGGTTATTGCGATGGAACAACTCCTACCCCTGATTCAATATGCCAAAATTATATGTCTTTAGAAAAGAAAATTGATAACGCTATTTTTGATGATTTTAAGAAAGGAAGAATTTCAAAATTAATCTTTTCTTTAGCAACAACTGCAGATGATATTATTAATTTCCAAGATAAAATTAATGATTTAATGGGAAAATTAGAGACTCTTTTTAATAATGTTTTAAATTCTAATCTTACCACAAAAAACGAAGCAATAACCTCTATTGAAAGTATAGAAACTAAAATTTTAAATAATAGTATAGATATAGGTAATTTTAAAGAAAATATAAATTTCTTAAAAAATTTGCCATCAATAGAGAAAAATCTAAATAATTTAGGAAAATTATATCAAACAATAGAAAAATTAGAAGATACAATTAAAGGCGAAAATAGTATTGAAAAAATTATAGAAGAAATTGATAATTTTAATATTGGAGTTACCTCTACTATCGATTCTATTAGAAATGATCTGAATAAAATTTCCAGTAAAATTACAAAATTTCAAACTAATTTCCAAATAGGCATATTAACGGAAATAAAATTTCCACCTAGCCAACAAGGGTGGATGGCAAGATGGAATTATTTCGCGTGGAAAGATGATAATAATAATAATAATAATGTGTGCTCCTGGCCTTATCCTGTAGAAAGAGATACAATTACCTGCTGTCTTCCAGAGAACTTTGAAACAAATTTAGGGCAATCGAGATGGACTCAAAATCTTTATTGCTCTCAAAATGAAGTCATTACAGGAATTAGGTGGCCAAATGGGGTAAATGGTTGTTTAACCTCATGTGGTATTTTTGGACCTTATAGAGATTGGACAAGATGCTGGGATGAAGGGGAGGGAGAATTAAGATGCACAAAAATTTTAAATAGCTATACTAAAGAAGAAAATACTTTTACTTTAAGTAAATGCAACATTGATCAATATATGACAGGAATTCAATGGCCGCCTTGCAAACAAATATGTTTATTTGGGCCT
>JBAMLS010000009.1:0-6512 GCA_039793445.1 Minisyncoccales bacterium
AATATAGCCAATAAAAATTAAAGCGGCTAATACCAATTGATTGGAAATCAAACCCTTAAGCATAAAAAAATTATATCACAAGAGATAATTATTACTTATGAACAAATTCCTCACCTCAGAGGTGCGATAAATATGTCGCCTTAGGATAATAAGTAGTTTGCTACAGAGAAAAGAGGAAAAGGTATTGGTTTTAAGTTTAACTTATTTTTTTAATTTGTTAAAATTTTTTATTGTTTAAAAAATAAATTTTAATGGATAAATTCGTCTTATTAAATAAAAGAATTATCGATTTTAATAATAAATCAAAATATTCATCTGGGGAATATGTCCTTTACTGGGTACAGAGTGGTCTTCGAATTAACTTTAATTTTTCTTTAAATTTCGCAATAAATCAAGCAAATAGACTCAATCAGCCTTTATTGGTTTATTTTGCTTTAAAAGAAAATAATCTGCCTACTCTGCGCCAATATGAATTTTTAAAGCAAGGTTTGATAAATTTTAAGATGAATTTAGAGAGGATTGGGGTTAATTTTTTTGTTGAAAAAATAAATGGTTTTAATCAGTTATTAAATGTAGCTAAAAAAGCCAGTATAGTTGTTTGTGATTTTGGTTATCTTAAAGGACAAAAAAAATTAAGAGATTTTTTAAAACAAAATTTAAATCAGGCATTTTATCAGGTGGAAAATGACAATTGTTTTCCTGAAGCTATTTTATCAAAAAAATACACCTTTGCTTTTCAATTAAGAAGACAAATTTTTGATAAAATTCCTTATCTGATTGACAATTTTCATTTATTTGAAATTAAAAATAAGCAAAAGATTTTTAATCAAAGTATTATTGATATCGAACGAGAATTTTCTCGTCTTAATTTAGATAATAATGTCAGGTTATTAAATTTCAAAGGTGGAGAGGATGAGGGATTAAAAATATTAAAAAGTTTTATCAAGAATAGGCTAAGTTATTATAAAAATTATCATTCTGATCCAGGGAAAGATTTTCAATCCAATCTTTCACCTTACCTTCATTTTGGTTTTATTTCAGCACAAATGATTGTCTGTGAGATATTAAAAAATTTTTCCCTTAAAGATGAGAATGTTATTTCATTTTTTAATGAACTTTTAGTCTGGCGAGAATTAGCAAGAAATTTTGTTTATTTTAATCGCGATTATGATAATTGGAAAAATCTTCCATTATGGGCAATAAAAACTTTAGATAGACATCAAAATGATCAAAGATTTTACAATTATCAACTTCAAGTATTGGAAAAAGGTGAAACACAAGATAAATTTTGGAATGCAGCTCAAAAAGAATTATTGATAACGGGGAAAATGCATGGATATATGAGAATGTACTGGGCTAAAAAAGTAATAGAATGGGCAAAAAATTGGCGACAGGCTTATCAGTGGCTTGTTTATTTAAACAATAAGTATGAATTAGATGGACGAGATCCAAATGGATACTTGGGAATAGCATGGAGTTTTGGTCAATTTGATCGGCCATGGAAAGAAAGAAATATTTTTGGGATGATTCGTTATATGAGCGCTCAAGGTTTGGAAAGAAAATTTGATATGGAAAGTTATTTAAATAAAATTAAATTTATAAAAAGTGATAAATAATAGTTACAAGATAGATAAATGTTAATCCGTATAAAAAATCTTCAATGGGGATTGTTAATATTTTTACTCCAGTGATGATTTTTTTGTTGTATAAAACAATCTGTCTTTTAGTTAAGTAATAGTTAAAAATTAAAGTTAGTAAAAAAACTATAATCAAAAAAATTATAAATTTGAAATTAACAATTAATCTAGTTTTCGCAATAAAAAAATCAAAAAAAATTAAAAATAGATAAAATATAAAAAAGGTTTTTATGTATGGCTTATTGTACTTAAGGCAAATATAAAAATAGACAATAAAAATAATAAAAGGAAATAGAAATAAATATTGATTAGTATTGGTTTTTAAAAAAAGTAGATTCAAATAAATAGTTAAACAAGAAAGAGAGACGCTGAAAAAAAATATTATCTCCTCGATCGGTAAATTAAAAATTCTAAAACCTAAGATATATTTTTTGTTAAAATACCACCATTTATTAGTAACCAAAATATCATGAAGTACAAAAATAAATGAAGATAAAGAGATTGAAATTAACGTTTTTATATTTAAAGCAAAAATTACTTTTGGGTAAAAAAGATAAGCAACAAAAGGAGAAATAAAAATAACTAGATTGAAGATCAAGTATTCTAACTTCATTTATTTCGATTTATAAGATAATTTATAAAGTCTTCTGTTAACTGGTTAAATTCTTCAGGAAATTTGGTTTTTTTAAGATCTGATAAGATTTGTTTTTTGATTTGACTGATTAATTTTTCGATTTTTTTTCTTGAAGTTGATTTCTTATAGTATTCCCTAATTTGCTTTACTTGTGAAATTGTCAAATTTTTTTTGCCAAAAAATTCTTTTAATGGATTATTCCTTAACTCTTCAAAAAGAAAATATCGGATGATTGTTTTTTTATTTTCCCTTATGTCTGAACCGATATCTTTGCCAGTTTTATCAGAAAGAAAGCCAATCAGATCATCTGTAATTTGGAAAATAAATCCTAAGTTAGTTAGAATTTTTTCTAATTTTTTGTTTTTCCATAATGGATTGTTTTTTAGCATCAAAGTTGCGATTACTGGCAAATTAAAAGTATAGTAAGCAGTTTTGTTTAGATAGATTCTTTTTATTAATTGTAAGCTTGGTTGCTTTTTTGAATAAGAGTAATAAATATCATCGCTTTGAGCTAATGCTACTTTTATATAGTTTGTTAGTATATAATGAAAAATTTTATTTTTGCTTTCAATATCAGTTTTAATTTTATTAAAAAAATTAAAAGCAATAAAAAAGCCAATATCTCCTAAATTGACAGCAAGAGAATTACTTAAATGAATTGGATCAGTTGAATTATTTTTAACTTTTTCTTCAAAATAAAAATTTATTGTTTTATCGCCTCGTCTTTTTTTATCTTTGTCCATAAAATCATCATGAATTAAAAAATTTGAATGAATGATTTCAAAAAAAGAAGCTAAAAGATAAAGATTTTCGTTGTTAATTTTTGACTTGTCAAATATTTCATTAGTTAAAAAGACTAATGAACCTCTTATAGCCTTGCCACGAAACAAGAAATTTTTGTATAGATTAAAAAATTCCTCTTTGGAGGGGGAATATTTATAAAATACTTGTTTGTATTTATCTAACTCTTTATCAAGGTAGCTAAACAATTTATTTTTATAAAATTCAATTTTTTTTATTAAATACATAAATAAGCAAAAAATTTTTAACAATCACCGAGATGATTTCGAAAAAATTTGGTTTTAATTTTTTACCACTAAATATTAACTCAGGATTTTTGGAGATTTTTTTAGCGATAAGATTATAAAGATCACAGGCAATTTTAATAGGTAGCAATTTTTTTTTATTGAATAATTTAAAATCTTTTTTAGCCTGTTCTTGAAGATTTTTGGCTTTTAATAAAAGCTCTTTTATTACTTGATACAATTTCTCTCTATTTTTAATGTCAAGGAAATTTTTATGATTTAGTTGATATTTGTTTAATAGTTCTTCTGGAATATAAATTTTTCCCCTTTGAAAGTCTTCGAAAATATCTCGAATATTATTGATTATTTGTAAAGATTGACCTAATTTTTTAGCGCTTTGATAGCTTTTTTTTGGCAGGTCTAATATTTTTGCCATCATTATTCCTATTGTTCCAGCCACTCCATAGGTAAAATCATTAAAATCTTTAATTTTTTTATATTTTTTAACCTTTAGCTCTTTTTCTTGAGTTTCCAAGTAGTCTAGAATTTCTTTTTCTAATTTTTTTTCTTTTACTAAAGCTAAAAAATCATTAATTACTTTTAATTTAGATTTTTTCTTAGCCTTTATTGAATTAAAAAATTCTTTCTTGATAAAATAAAAATTTTTAGTTTTTGGTTTTTTGCTGTCAACTAAATTATCAATTGTTCTAACAAATGAGTATAAAAGAAAGACTTTGTTTTTAATGTTGTTGGGAAAAAAAATTGTTGAATAATAGAATGTCTTTGTGTTTTTTTTAGTTATTTTTTCGTATTGATTGCTCATATTTTTTAACTAAATTGTGAACTATTTGTGATGAAATAAGAACAGGGGGCATACCAACTCCTGGATTAGTGTGTTGTCCAACATAAAAGAGATTTTCAATTTTTGAAGAAAAATTTTTTGGTCTAAACAAAGCCGTTTGAAAAAGAGTATGAGCGATTCCAAAAGCAGAGCCAAAATATGAATTATAGTCCTCTAAAAAATTTGTTGCGTGAAAAATTTTTTTTACTACGATTTTATCATTAATATTTTTTATTTTGTTTATTGAGGCAAATTTATTAATTACCTTTTTATAAAAATTTTCAGTTTCCTTATTATCTAAGTAAAAATTTGGAGGCATGGGTACAAGAATCATAACGCTATGGTGATTTTTTGGGGCCATTGATGAGTCAGTTTTTGATGGAACATGATAGTAAAATGATGGATTAGTTGGAATCTCTTTTTTTTGGTAAACATCTCTAAAATGATCTTGCCAATTGTCAGTAAAATACAAATTATGATGTTGGCTAAATTTTAAGTCATCCTTTATACCTAGATAAATAAGGAAGGCTGATGGAGAAAAGGTTTTTTTCTGCCAATAATTTTTGCTGTAGGTTTGATGCGTTTTTGGTAATAAATTGGTTTCAAAAAAAGGATAATCAGCATTGACAATAAAAATATCGGCATAATATTGTTTATTTTGATTAGTTTTTACTTTGATAATTTTTTTATTTTTTATAAAAACTTTACTAACTTCTTCGTTAGTAATTATATTTACTCCATAATCAAGGCAAAGTTTTTGTAATGCCTCAATAATTTTATATATACCTCCTTTTGGATAGTAAATACCTAGATTTAAATCTGCATGCAAAACCAACTGATAAAAAGCAGGTGTATTAAATGGTGACCCTCCTAAAAAAACAGTGGTGTACTCAATGATTTTTTGTAATTTAGGATTCTTGATAATTTTTTGTATGTGGGAATGAAGTGATTGAAATAGATTTAATTTATGAATATTAAAAATGATTTTTGGCCTTAAGAGTTCATTTATATTTTTATAACTAAGATAAACTAAGTCTTTCATTGAAAAATTGTAAATATACTTTGCTTGATTTATTAAAAAATTAAGTTTTTGTTCACCGTTTTTTTCATATTTCTTAAAAATTTTAAGATTTTCTTTTAAGTCATCTTTTACATCGATATAATCACCATCTTCAAAGAAAACTCGATAATGAGTTTTTAATTTTTTTAGTTGATAAAAATCTGAAGTTTTTTTACCAAAAAGGGCAAAATACCTGTCAAAAACCTCTGGCATCATATACCACGATGGACCCATGTCAAAGTAAAAATTACCAAGTTTCAAAAACCTCGCTCTTCCGCCAACTATTTTGTTTTTTTCTACTAAAGTTACCTGAAAGTTATCTCTGGCTAACAAAGCAGCTGTGGCTAAACCACCAATACCACCACCAATTATTAATACTTTATTTTTTTTCATTTTTTTAGACATTTGAAAGTATAGAAAAAAATATTGATGATTTTCTTTTCAAATAAAATTTTTTATAAAGTAATTTTTGAAAGTTAATTATAATATTTTTTTGAAAATTTTTCTATTAAGAAAGTCAGGTAATGAAAATTAGTAATAAATTATAAATAAAATCATTTATTTGGAAGTGGAAAATGTTTTCTTTAAAGCAAAAATAAATACAAAAAATAATATTATTGCAGAAAAAAGAAAGGGAATATCTTTTCCAAAAAAGTAAAAAAGTTCACCGCCAATAATTGGCCCTAGAATTCTTCCCAATGACCCAGCTGACTGAAGAAAGCCTAAAGTGCCTCCATATTCTTCTTTCGGGACATTTTCTGAGGCAATTGCTTGAATTGAGGGATTAGCTAAGCCATTGCCAAGAGGCATAAAAGTCAAAGCTAAAAAGAAAATCAATTGATTTTTAGCTAAAAAAATTAAAAGAAATGAGAAAAATAAATTAAAAGTGGCAATTTTTAAAATGAATTTTTCATTAAATTTTTTTGTTAAAAAAGGCAAAATTAATATCTGCACTAATACTGCCAAAATTCCCACATAAGCAAAAATTATCCCATTTTTTGAGGCATCATAATGAAAAGTTTTTTCTGTCCATAGGGCTAAATTTCCCTGAATTAAAGAAAAAGAAAGATTTATTAAGAAAAATATAAAGATTAAAAAAGCAAGATTAGGGATAATTAAGACTCGTTTAAATTCTTTAAAATTAAAACTTGTTTTTGGTGAATGGCTAGCTTTTTTTACATCAACAGTTTCCTTTAAAAATAAAAAAGTCGTCAAAACAGTGATTAAAGAAACAAAAGCTGCTAGAAAAGCTGGAGTTGAATATGAAATTTTTGATAAAGCTCCTCCAATCGCTGGCCCAAAAATAAAACCTAAA
>JBAMLS010000010.1:0-32449 GCA_039793445.1 Minisyncoccales bacterium
GATCCAATTGGTAGTATATTGAATAGAATCTATTAAACAAAATAATCCCCAAGAAACTGTAGGAGACCAAAGGTTACCTCCTGTACACGCAGTCCCGCATTTTGTTATATCAGCAGCTGTACCAACTGAAGAATCTTTGGCACAAAACATCTTTTCTTTATTATTATTAACTTCAATCTTACCCAAACTTACATCAGTTCTTAATTTACAGCATTCATAATGTTGCGGAATATCTGCTTTTAAAATCAATGGTAAAATTAATAGTATTAATAAAAAACTTAAAATTGATAGTATTAAAAATTTTCTCATATTTTTATATAATTTACGATCTTTTTATTATTTTATTATTTGTTCAATTAAAGCCATTATTCCTCTACTAAATAGTATAACAGCAAAACCGATTATTGTCCACTTTATTATCTCAGTGCCCTGTCTTACCTTATTTGGATCTCCGCTTGCAAATAAAATATTTAATCCTCCCCAAACAATCATTACAGGAGCTAATATAACTCCTAACCAAAATATATAATTTAAAATATTGTTAGCAATTTGCTCGATAGAAGTAGCTTGGATAGGAGATTTAATTGTCACCGCGGCAATTTGTTTTACTTCAAACAAAAAAATTAAAAAAAACAAAAATAATAAATATTTGAATAATTTCATTTTATCTTTTTTTAAAAATAAGTCCATAGTGATAATCGCCAGCTGAAAATTCCTTTTCTAAAACAAAATTATATTTTTCAGCTAATTGTTTTACTAAAAAAACAGGTACTCTTTGATCTTCTTTAGGCCCAAAACCTACTGTTGTTTCCCAATCTACAACCAATAATTGCCCTCCTTCTTTTAAAACTCTTTCTGCTTCTTTAAAAATTATTTCTTTGTCTTTAACCTGAAACAATAAATTTGTCACTAAAACCACGTCGCAAGACATATCAGGCAAGGTGCTACCTTCTGGGTTTTCTAAATTTGATAAAATTTTCTCAATATTATTTATCCCTAACAACTTCATTTTACTCTCTAAAGCCGATAATTCTTCTTCTAATACATCAATTGCATAAACTCTGCCATTTGAAAGTTTTTGGGCTAAAGGAATAGTCCAACCACCAGAACCAGAACCAAAATCTGCGGCAATCATATTTTCTTTTAATCTTAGTTCGCTTAAAACTTTTTCAGGATTACAAAAATCTGCCATATATATTTTATTATATAAAATTCAATATCAAATACAAGTAGCCGTAACTATTTTATCAGAATCTTTTAATTTCATTATTTTTACCCCAATTGCCGATCTTGAAAGCAAAGGAATAATATTTAATCCAGTCTTAATTATTTGACCCTCTTTTGAAATTACAAAAAGATTTTGTTCTTTTTGAGTTAAAACTTTAGCAAATATCAAAAAACCTGTTTTTTCTTTAATTGATATCGCTTTTATTCCAGAACCACCTCTTTTTTGAATGCGAAATTCTTTTATTTTTACCCTTTTCCCAAAGCCTTTTTCAGTAATAATTAACAAATTATCTCCGCTTTCTTTCTTTGAAATAATATCAATTGCTGTTATCTCATCATCTTTTTCTAATCTCATTGCTTTTACCCCAATTGCCTGCCTGCTTGTTTCTCTTAGATCTTTTTCTTTAAAGCGAATTGATTTACCTTTTTTAGTAAACAAAATTATTTCATCATCTTTTTGTAAAATTTTAACATCTTTTAAAATATCATTTTTTTCAAGTTTTATTGCTAAAATTCCAGATCTTCTAATATTCTGAAAATCAGAAATTGGCACCTTTTTGATAATGGCGTTTTTTGTAACCATTACAAAAAAAGTATTTTGACTTTCTTCTTTTTTTGTATAAGGAATTAAAGCCAAAATTTTTTCCTGAGGTGAAATTTCAAGAAAATTTAAAATACTTTTACCCTTTGATGTTTTTGGCGCTTCGGGAATTTCATAAACATTTGTTTGAAAAGCCTTTCCAGAATCTGTAAAAAATAATAATTTATCTAAAGTATTTGCCAAGATAAAATTATTTACAAAGTCTTCTTGAGAAATTTCTAAAGCCGCAATCCCCTTTCCCCCTCTTTTTTGACTCTTATATAAAGCTGGGTTTTGTCTTTTAATATAACCATCATAAGTTAGAATAATTAAAGTTTCTTCTTGTTTTACTAAATCTGTATCTGAAATTTTTCCAGGTTTTGAATCAATAATTTTTGTTTTCCTTTCATCTCCATATTTTTCTTTTATTTCTTCTAATTCTTTTTTCATTACATCTTTGATTTTCTTCTCAGAAGCTAAAATTTCAGATAATTCTTTAATTTTTATCTTTATTTCTTTAAGTTCAATTTCAATTTTTTCTCTTTCTAATTTTGCTAAAGACTGTAAACGAATATCTAAAATTGCATTCGCCTGAATTTCAGTTAATTTAAATCTTTTCATCAATTTATTTTTCGCATCTTCTCTATTTTCTGACTTTTTAATCAAAGCAATAACCGCATCTATGTTCTTTTGGGCTACACTTAAACCTTCTAAAATATGTTCCCTTTCTTTAGATACTTTTAAATCGTATTTTGTCCTTCGAACAACCACTTCTCTTTTGTGATCTAAATATAATTGTAAAACTTCTACTAAAGATAAAACTTTAGGCTGAATACCATCTACTAAAGCCAATAAATTTAAATAGAATATTTTTTCCAAAGAAGTAAATTTATAAAGGGCATTTAGAATTTTCTGAGGTAAAAATCCTGGTTTTAAATCTAACACTATCCTTAAACCTTCTCTATCTGATTCATCCCTAATATCTTTTATTCCCTCTATCTTTTTTTCTTCTACCAATTTTGCAAATTCTCTTAATAAATCAGATTTAGAAACTTGATAAGGAATTTCAGTAATAACAATTTGATATCTTTCTTGCTTTTTTTCTTGAATTTCTGCTTTACCCCTTACTAAAATAGGTCCCTTTCCCTGAGAATAAGCCAAAATTATATCTTCTTTTCCATAAACTATACCACCTGTTGGAAAATCAGGTCCTTTTATATATTCTATAATTTCTTCAGTTGAAGCTTTTGGATTAGAAATTAAATAAATTAAAGCATCACAAACCTCTCTTAAATTGTGGGGGGGGATATTGGTTGCCATTCCTACAGCAATACCAATTGTCCCATTTAAAAGTAAATTTGGCAAAGGAGCCGGTAAAACGACAGGTTCTTTTCTTGTTTGATCATAATTTGGAATAAAATCTACTGTATCTTTTCCTATATCTCTTAACATTTCTTCTCCAATTCTAGATAGTCTTGCTTCTGTATATCTTTGGGCAGCCGGAGGATCGCCATCTAAAGAACCAAAGTTTCCTTGTCCTTCTACTAAAGGGTATCTTAAAGAAAAACTTTGTGCCATTCTTACTAAAGCGTCATAAACAGCCATGTCGCCATGAGGATGATATTTAGCTAAGGTTAAACCAACAACATTAGCCGATTTTCTAAATTTAGCATTATGGAATAAACCGTCTTCATACATTGTATATAAAATTCTTCGGTGAACTGGTTTCAAACCATCTCTCACATCAGGCAAAGCCCTTGAAACGATTACTGACATCGCATAATCTAAATAAGATTGTTGAACTTCTGTTTCTATTTCTTTTATTTCTATTCTATTTTCTTTATCTGAAATTATTTCTTTTTTTTGTTTTGCCATAATTTTTATTCATCTTCTTTTTGGGGAGTATTATCTAAAGTGGATGATGTCGTTGAAGAAATTTCTTTTAAAACTTCTAAATTCATTTTTCCTATTTGATCTATTGTTTTTTCTGATTTTGTTTTTATCTTTTCATTACCTTCTTGCAAAATTTTTTTAATTTGTTCCGTAATTTCTTTTGAACTTTCTTGAAATTGATATTTATAATTTTTTAGATATTCTAAATTTCTTTTGATATTATCTTTTAATATTAAACCAAAAATTAATCCCACTATTATTAAAATACTATATAAAATAATTTTTCTTTGAAAAGTATTTAGTTTTTGAATTTCTAGAAAAAAATCTTTCATTAACTTTTTATTTTTGAAGGATTTAAAATTACTAATTGCGTTTCATAATCTTCGCCTCTTGGCAAAGAAGTATCTTTTATCTTTAATTTATCAATTTTTTCTATTTCTTTTTTAATACCACGTTGTTTTAAAAAATCCTTTAAAATATCTTCTTTATTTTTTTCATAACCTATCGGTATGGCTATTTTAGGTTCTAATTGCGAAACAAGAGCTGAAGCTTCCTTTGGATTTAAACTCTCTAAAGAAAAAAATAAAATATCAATTTGACCTAATTTTTCAATAATTTCTTCAGGTAAATCTTTTTTAGAAAAAGAATTTAAATGAGATATTTTAATATTCTCTGAAACAATTTTTATAAAGTATACTTTTGGCTCAATAAAAAAGAGATAAACAAAAACATCTTTTGTTTCATATTCTCCAGGTTCAGAAATTAAAAAATAAGGAATATCTTTTTCTTTGTAAGATAAATCATCGGTAAAAATAACTATTTGGGGATTATTTTTTTGAATTTCCTTTTCAAAATTTTCTTTGGGAGGAAAAAGCAAAATTTTAATATCCTCCCCTTTTTGATTTTTTGTTTCAATTTCAATATAATTTTTTTCTTTCCAAATAATATTCATAAATTTATACTTTAAATTTTAGCATAATTTTCTATTAATTTCAATTTCTTATAAAATATTTTACTCAAAAAAGATTTTCTATTATAATAATTTAATTAAAATAAATATATGATAGAAATAGATGGTTCTTATTTAGAATCAGGTGGACAAATTTTGAGAACATCGATAACTTTTTCTGTTATTTTAAAAGAGCCATGTCGTGTTTTTAATATCAGAAAAAAAAGAGACAATCCCGGTTTACAAACACAACATTTAAATGCTCTTTTGGCATTAGCAAATTTATGTAACGCAAAAGTAGAAGGAGCGGAACTTTTAAGTCAAGAGGTCAAATTTTTTCCAGGAGAAATATCCAAAAATTATATTGATATTAAAATTGAAACAGCGGGAAGTATTACTTTAATATTGCAAACTTTAATTTTACCGTCTATTTTTTCAAAAGAAGTAGTTGAAATATCAATTGTTGGAGGCGCTACTGATACTTTCTTTGCGCCAACAATGGATTATTTTCAATTTGTTTTTTTAAAATTTTTAGAAAAAGTAGGAGTAAAAACAGAAATTAATGTTATAAAAAGAGGTTATTTCCCAGAAGGAGAAGCAAAAGTTATTGCAAAAATTTTCCCATCAAAATTAAAAAATATACAAATATTAGAACCCGGAAATTTAAAAAAAATCATTATATTATCTGGAGCGTCAAATAAATTAAAAGAAAAAAAAGTTGCAGAAAGACAAATAACTGGAGCAAAATCTATTTTAGGAAAATTAAATTTACCCTTAGAAGAAAAAATAAATTATTACGATACCCTTTGCCCTGGTAGCAATTTTTGTGAAATAGCTGAATTTGAAAATTCAATTTTAGGAGTAGATAATTTAGGAAAAATTGGAAAATCTGCTGAAGAAATAGGAAAAGAAACTTCTTTAAATTTATTAGAAGAAGCAAAAAACAATCCGCCACTAGATAGTCATTTAGCAGATCAAATAATTCCCTATCTTGCTTTGGCAAAAGGAAAAAGTTCTTTTAAAACTTCAAAAATAACAAATCATTTAAAAACAAACGCATTTTTAATAGAAAAATTTACAAAAAGAAAAATTATAATTGACGAAAACAATAAAGTAATAGAAATTATTTAAAAGTTATTTAAGTAAAATTTTTTAAAATTTTTTTCTCAATTTTATCTTTTCCAATTTTTAATAAAATTCTCAATGGATCTGTCGTAGGTTTTTTCTATTTCAGGAGAAAAATAGCAAGCTGGCAATTCGCCTTTTTTTAGATGATGCTTTAAACACTCACAACAAATTCCCTTCCTTGGGCAATCTGGCCAAGTGCAAGGACATCTTTTCAAATTTTCTTTTTGTTTACATTCCATAATTTAGTAATTTTTATTTAAAAAATCAGCCTCTCTTAGCTGATTTTAATTTAATTTTTCTCAAAAGTCAATTAAATTCTTGCTATTTTCTTTTTTCCGAAAACAAAAATATAAAGCATTTCTAAAATTCCGAGAGTATTTATCACCAAAAGGGCCAAAAACCATCCTTTATGGTTATTTTTTGCTGCTTTCCATAAAGCCACTCCTTTCCAAGGCAAGGTCCACAAAACTATTAATAAAATAATCCAAGGGTTTTGTATTAAAAATTGGTCCATATTATAATTTTATTTCAAATATTTTATTTTTTGAAGAAAAACCTTTGATAACGAAAACAGGTATTTCTCTGTATTTTGGAATGACTATTTTTTCTGGCTCTCTTTTACAAAACAACTTTCTCTTAAAATTCCTCTCAAAGTTCCCATTTTCCTTAGTGTTCGGCTTGAGGGTTTAATGTACCGATTCCATATTTACTATCATTTTATAGCAAATCGACTATCTATATCAAGAATCTTAATAGGCGACCAAGCTCTTAATTTATCCCCACCGTTTTCAATATATATTTTATCCCTTTTAAAAGTAGTTTGCAATTTTATAATAAGGAGATTTTTTATTTTTAAAAATAAATCAGAGTAAATAAAATAAAAAATAACAAAAAAGCGGCTGAAAAGCCGCTTTTTGGCATTAGAATTTTTAGCAGATTAATAATATAATTTAAAAAAATAAAAGAAAGAAAAGTTTAAATCTTTAATATTCTTTGAAAATTTGTCTTTGAAAAATGTTTTCATAATTCTTTAATTAAAATCGGAATAAGTTTTTTTATGGCTTTTTTGCGATGGCCAATTTCTACTTCTTTTTTAAATGAAAGTTCGCTATAGACTTTTTTTAATTTTGGAATATAAAAAATTGAACGGAAGGGATAACCTGGAATCATCTTTTTGGGTTTTGTAGTAATAAAACCTTTTATTTTGGCTTCAGCAGTAAAAATCTTTTTAGGAGGAAAAACCAATGCTAAAACAATTTTAAGTTTTGCTTTTCTTTTATTCCAAGGAACATTTTTTAATCTTTCTAAAGTTAAATTTATTAATTCCTCATCAGTGGCGCGATAACCTGGCCAATATCTTGATCTAATACCTGGCTCTCTGCCTAAATAATCAATTTCTAAACCCCCATCATCGGCTAACGCTGGTAAACCTGTTAGTTTTGAATAAAACTTGGCTTTTCCAATAGCATTATCTTTATATGTTTTACCATCTTCTTTTGCTTCTTTTTCAACTTTTAAATCTTTTAAAGAAACTAACTTAAAAGTAAAGCCCTTTAATAATACTTTATATTCTTTTAATTTTCCTGGATTAGTAGTAGCAATTAATAATTTTTTCATATTATATTTTAAAACTTTTATGAATTTTTTACAAAAAATTTTTAAATTTTCTTCAGTGTTTTTATTTCTTTCTATAATTTAAAAAATTAAACTTTTAATTTTATAATATTTTATAATATTAGAGAAAACAATTTTATATTTAATTTTTAGAATTTAAAATTAAAGGTTTTTTTAAAATAAACTCAATAAAACGAGAGCCAAAATTTATAATCTTTGCTGTCTGTCCTGAACAAAATCCGAACTTTTTTCAAAGAAAATCCTGATGCTGACTTTTGATAATTTTCGCTCGGCCGGGGCGGGAAACCAAAATTTTACAAACTGGCTGCGGGGCTTGGATTCGAACCAAGATAAACAGCTCCAAAGGCTGCTGTCCTACCGTTAGACGACCCCGCAATAGATTTTATTTTATTATTTTTCTTCGCAAATTTCAATAATTGCTAATTCAAATGGTAATTGTAAAATTGAAGTATACTTTGTTTTTAATTCAGCTGAAATTAAAATTTGTAAAATTCTTTTTAAATCTTCAACGCTAAATTTTTGATTTAATTCTAAAACTAATTTTTTAATTTCATCGCTTTGAGTTGAAAATTTTAAATTTTCTAAATTAGCGTCTATTTTTAAAATAAGCATTTCTCTTATGAAATCAATAACATTTTGTAAAAAATCATCTGGTTCAATTCCCTTTATATAAACTTCGTTTAAATATTCTATTGCTTCTTTTGTCTTTTTTTGTGAAAGTAAATTTACAAATTTTATAATCAAAAAAGTATCTGGAATTCCTAAAATTTTTTCTACTAATTCTCTTTTTATCTGACCATCTTTGCCAATAAAACTTATAATTTGATCTAAAATACTCTCTGCATTTCTTACAGCGCCAGTAGAAAAATTAGCAATCAATTTTAAAGCTTCAAGATTATATTTTATGCCTTCTTCTTTTAAAATCCTTTCTAATTTATTTAAAATTTCTGATGCTTTTAATCTTCTAAAATCAAACCTTTGACATCTTGAAATAATTGTTGGAATCATTTTTTGAGGTTCTGTTGTAGCTAAAACAAAAACAGTAAAAGCTGGTGGTTCTTCTAATATCTTTAAAAGAGCATTCGCTGCTTCTTTTGTAAGCTGATGGGCTTCATCAATAATAAAAACTTTATATTTTAATTTTACTGATTGAAATTTAACATTTTCTTTTAAATCCCTTATTTCATCTATGCCCCTATTTGAAGCGGCATCAATTTCAATTAAATCAAGAGATTTTCCCTCATTAATTTCTATACAATTTGAACATCTATTACAAGGTTCATATTCTCCCTTTTTTCTATTTTCACAATTAATTGCCTTTGCTAATAATCTTGCCATTGTTGTTTTTCCACTTCCTTTTGGACCACAAAACAAATAAGCGTGAGCTATTTTATTTTCTGAAATTTCGTTAGTAATAGTTTTTACAATATGTTCTTGACCTATTACTTCTGAAAATGTTTTTGGCCTATATTTTCTGTATAAAACAATATGGCTCATAGTAATTTATTTTAATTGAAAAAAAAATAATTTCAATGAAAAAAACTTTAAAATAAAAACACCCCTTACATTGGGTGTTCTTTTTTGTTTAATTTCTCTAAATTACCCCGAGATAAGTCTAATTTTTGGGTGATTAGACCAACACCCGCAGATTGAAGAGAGAATTCTGCAACTTCTTTATTAAAAGAAGCCACGTGCTGCTCTTCAATCTAACATCGACCACTCAAAAATAAATGATCCACGAGCAGCTTCCGCTACCCGTGCCTTGTTACGACTTAGCCCTGATCGCTGATCCTACCTTAGACCCTAATAAATAGGGGTTTTGGGTATTACCAACTTTCCTGACTTGACGGGCGGTGAGTACAAGAGACAGTGACATATTCATCGCGGCATGGCTGATCCGCGATTACTAGCGATTCCGGCTTCACGAGGTCGAGTTTCAGACCTCGATCCGAACTGAGATCGGTTTTAAGGGATTAGCTCCACCTTACGATGTGGCTGCCCGCTGTACCGACCATTGTATCACGTGTGCCGCCCAGGGCGTAAGAACCATGCTGATTTGACGTCGCCCCCACCTTCCTCCGTGTTAACCACGGCAGTCACCAATGACACTTAAAACATTGGTTGAGGATTTCGCAGGTTTCCCCATTTAAGGGAGCAACTCACGCCACCTGCTGACGACAACCATGCAGCACCTGTGCTAAGTGCCTTTCGGACCCCCACTTTTCAGTAGGGTTTCACTTAGCATGTCAAACCCTGGTAAGGTTCTTCGCTTGTTGTCGAATTAAGCCACGTGATCCACCGCTTGTGTGTCTCCCCGTCTATTCCTTTGAGTTTTAGCCTTGCGGCCGTACTTCCCAGGCGGGATGCTTAACGCGTAAGCTTCGCCAGTGAAAGGGTCGACACTTCCACCAGCTAGCATCCATCGTTTAGGGCGTGGAATACCGGGGTATCTAATCCCGTTCTATCCCCACGCTTTCGTCATTCAGCGTCAGGAACGCTCCAGTCAACTGCCTTCGCTTTCGGTGTTCCAGCCGATATCAACGGATTTCACCCCTACACCGGCTGTTCCGTTGACCTCTAGCGGCCTCTATCCTGTTAGTTTTTCCCGCAGTTTTAGGGTTGAGCCCTAAAAATTTAGCAGGAAACTTTACAGGACGCCTTAAGACTCTTTACGCCCAGTAAATCCGGATAATGCTTGGGGTCTCTGTATTACCGCTGCTGCTGGCACAGAGTTAGCAACCCCTTATTCCCACCTTACTGTCAACCAAAAAGTTTCCTCAGGTGAAAAAGCGGTTTACAATCCGAAGACCTTCTTCCCGCACGCGGCGTCGCTCCGTCAGGCTTTCGCCCATTGCGGAAGATTCTCGACTGCTGCCTCCCGTAGGAGTAGGGCCCGTGTCTCAGTACCCTTGTTGGGGAACAACCTCTCAGTCCCCCTACCTGTCATCGGCTTGGTAGGCCATTACCCCACCAACTACCTGATAGGCCATGGGCCAATCAGCAAGCGGCTTGCGCCTTTACTGACAATCCAAATAGATTGTCAGACCATCAGGAATTAGCCAACCTTTCAGTTGGTTATGCCTGCCTTGCTGGTATGTTACCCATGTATTACTAACCCGTTTGCCACTATCGAACACATAACAAGTTATGTGCTCGACCGTCCGACTTGCATGCCTTATCCACGCCGCCAGCATTCATCCTGAGCCAGGATCAAACTCTCAAAAAAAGAAATTATCTCGGGGCAATTTGGAAAAATTAAACTTTTTAAATTGTAAGGTACTCTGTAAAAGAGTTTAAACAAAAATTTTTATTTGTCAAGAGTAATTTTAATAAAAAATTAAAAAGCCAGGAGTGGGATTTGAACCCACGACCTACGGTTTACAAAACCGTTACTCTTCCGCTGAGTTATCCTGGCATACCTAAAAAGAAAAATAATTATTAACTTTTCTTTTTTTTAATTTTTTGCCAAAAATCTTTTCTTAAATTATGACCTTCTTCAGAAACTGTTTTATTAATCTTTAAAAACACATCTTTAATATTCATTAATTCTTTTTTTGTTTTAAAATTTAATTCAAAATTATTATCTTGTCTTTTAGAAATCATTAACAAAATTATTCCTATTAAAGAACATAATAGCGAAATTATTAGAAAAACAATATTTAATTCCATAAAATTTTTATATTTCAAATCTAACAAATCTTTTTATTTCTATTTTTTCACCAAATTTTGCTTGATATTCTTTAATTAAATCTGAAATTTTTCTTTTTTCATCTTTTATCCATGGTTGATTTAAAAGACAAACTTCATTTTTATATTTTGCAAGTTTTCCTTCTACAATTTTATTAAGAATTTCTTTTGGTTTATTTTGTTCTTTAAGTTGATTTAAATAAATATTTTTTTCTTTTTCTAATATTTCGGGAGGAATATCTTCTTCTTTTAAAAATAAAGGTTTTAAAGCGGCAATTTGTAAAGATAATTCGTGCGCTAATTTTTTAAATTCTTCTGATTTTGCCACAAAATCTGTTTCACAGTTTAATTCAACTAAAACTCCAATTTTTTTATTACTATGCTGGTAACAAGAAACTATTCCCGCTTTTGTTTCTCTTTGACTTCTATCTTTTAAAGATTCCTTTCCTAATTCTCTTAAAATTATCCTTGCTTTTTCTAAATCACCATTTGCCTTTTCTAAAGCCATTTTACAATCTTCAAGAGATAATAATGTTTCTTCTCTTAATTGTTTTAATTTTTCAATATCTACCATAAATTTATTTAATATTATTTTTTTACTTTAATACTTCCTTAACAAAATTTAAAATATATAAAACAGAATTAATTGATATTGTATTTGCTGGTATTGGGAAATTAACTTTTGTTGGATCTGCATCTGTATTACATACTCCAATTATAGGAATTTCCATTTTTCTTGCTTCTTTTAAACATGTTTTTTCTTTTGCTACATCACAAATAAAAATTGCATCTGGTAATTTTTCTAAATTAGAAATCCCCGCAAATTTTAGCTCTAATTCTTTTAATTGTTTCAAAAATTTTGCCTTTTCTTTTTTTGTATATTTTTCTAATTCTCCTTTTTCTAATTTTTCTTTAAGGTTTTTATAAAAATTTATTCTTTTTAATATTTGGGGGAAATTAGTTAATGTTCCCCCTAACCATCTCTGAGTAATATAAGGAGTATTTATTTCTTTTGCAAACTTTTCAACAAATTTATTTATTGGCGGATTTGTGGCTACAAAAAGAATTATTTTTTGTTCTTTTTTTAAAGAAGATAAAAGATCTAAAGCTTTTTCTAATTCTTCTTTTGTATTCTCTAAATTAATAATATGGCAATTATTTTTTATGCCAACAATATATTTTTGCATTTTAGGATGACGTTTTGAAACAGTTCTTCCTAAATGAACCCCCTCTTTTGCCATTTCTTCTATATCAATATTATATTTATTTAATTTTTGATCATTTTCATTCATATAGTTTTTTATATTATAACAAAACGGTTGATTTTTCAAGAGTAAATGGTATATTAGATTATGTTTAAATATAATTATTTAAAAATATGAAAAAAGATATCCATCCTAAATATTTTAAATCAGCAAAAGTCCACTGCGCTTGCGGAAATATTTTTGAAGTAGGTTCCACAAAAGAATTTCTTGAAACAGAAATTTGTTATAAATGTCATCCATTTTATACTGGCGTTGAAAAAATAATTAAAACAAGTCAAGTACAAAAATTTACTGAAAGATTAAAAAAATCGCAACAAAAATCAACAAAAGAAAAATCGGAAGAAAAATAATTTCTTAATATTCTGTTTCTATTTTTTTCTAATAAAAACTATGGATTCTGTTTTAATAGAAATAAGAGCCGGCGTCGGTGGAGAAGAAGCCGCCCTATTTGCTAAGGATTTATTTAGAATGTATCAAAAATATGCAGAAAGAAAAAATTGGCAAATTTCTGTTTTAAACTCAAGCTTTTCAAATTTAGGTGGCTTTAAAGAAATTTCATTTCTTTTAAAAGGCGATGATGTTTCTGGGAAAATGTGTTTTGAAGCAGGAGTACATCGTGTTCAAAGAATACCAAAAACTGAAAAAGGAAATAGAATTCATACCTCTACTGTTTCTGTTGCTGTATTACCCCAAGAAAAATTAGCAAAAATTGAAATTAAACCTCAAGATTTGCAAATTGAATTTTTCAAATCATCAGGTCCTGGTGGGCAATATATAAATAAAAGAGAAACGGGAATAAGAATTAAACATATACCTACAGGGATTATTGTTTCTTCTCAAGAATCAAGAAATTTACATCAAAATAGAGAAAATGCTTTAGAATTATTAAAAAGCAAACTTTTTCAAATGGAAAAAGAAAAAAGGGAAAAAGAAATATTATCAACAAGAAGAGAACAAATAGGTAAATCTGAAAGAGCGGAAAAAATTAGAACTTATAATTTTCCCCAAAATAGATTAACAGATCATAGAATAGAAAAATCTTGGTATAATTTAGATGAAATTTTAGAAGGAAAATTAGATTCAGTAATTAATTCTCTAATAAAAAATATTAAAAATTAATCAAAAGTACCCTGATCTATTAAATCTTGAAAATAAGAAGCATATTTTATTACTGAAGAAGCATAAGAAGAACCACCAGCAATACGACAAGAAATTGTAAGTTTTGTTGTACCACATAAATATGCTCTTGCCGCGGCTAATTCTTGAGATAAAGATTTGTTATCCGCGCCAAAATCAGATAAATATAAACCTGCTGCTAAAAAAGCGTCTTTAACTCTCCAAGGATTAGCTGGATTTACTCTTAAAATTTGTTCTACTCTACTTTTATAACCTAAAGCTACCCAAGTTTCCGGCATAAATTGAGCAGGGCCTATTGCTCCGCCCCATTGAATCTTGCCACCATTTATTGCGCAAGATACCGGTGTTTCATCTGGATTATAACCTAATTCTTTGCAAATTTGTTCAAAATAATACCAATGTCTTTGAGGCATAACTTGTTTCCAAGAAATATTGGGAAAATTACAATTATCACAATTACATTGTCCCACATTGTTTCCAATATCAGACTCAACTTTTAACAAACCTAAAATTAAAGCAGCTCTTACTCCTGTAATTTTTTCAACTTCTTTTGCCAAAAGATAAGCTTGCTCTAAAGTAATTTTTTGCCCTTCTGGCACTTGGGCTAATTCAAAAATCTTCTTTCTAATTTCTTGAGCCTTTTTCTTTGTTTCTTGCAAATATGCTTGGTATAATTCTTCTTCTCCTTTTGTTTTTTTAAAAAGTGTTGTTTTTTGTTCTTGTAATTTTTCTGATTCTTCTTTTTGGACTGTTCTTGTTAAAACAATATTCTCAAGATTTCCCTTTTCTTGAGACATTTTATCCATTTGTTCTTCTAATTGCGCTTTTAAGTCTTTTATATTTTTTAACAAATCTTTAGTTTTTAAACTTAAACTATTTAACGTCATCATCTTGTCAAAAACCGAAGCTAAACTATCTCCAGCAAAAAATATTTCTATTATATTCTTTTGATCTTCTTCATATTGTAATTTTAAAATATTAGATAGATTTTCTTTAATAGAAGCAATTTTTTCATTTGTTTCATCAATAGACTTTTGAGTATCAGAAATTTGAAAGTTTAAATTTTTAATAATTAAAGAATTTTTTTGGATCTCAAAATTAAGATTTTTAATTTTAGTTTCTAAAAGTTTTATCTCATTTTTAAGATTTTTCTTTGCTTTTGATAGTTCATTAATTTGTTCTTGGTATTTTTGACCTTGATCTTCATAAAATTTTTCACATTCCTCTAATTTTATCCTACATTGTTGTATTCCAAGATTCTGACAATTTTGATCTATATTTTTAACAAATTCAGGGCAAAAAGAAGTTAAATCCTCAGCTAAAGCAAAATTGAAAAAAAATAGAACTAAAAAAATACCTATTTTAAATAATAGTTTAAAATTTATACTTTTCATAAAAGAATCATTTTTCTTGAGTTATATTTTCGGTTTTTTACTCTAAAGCGCCTGATACTTGGGTTTCTGCTGTTTTCTCTTGGGTTATAGTTTTCTCTTTCTCTGGCGCTACCACATTTACAATAATCTCATCTGGTCTTCTTAAAATAGTAATTTCTTCATCTAATTTTAAATCTTTAACACAAATTTTATCATCGATTTCTTTTAAATCTTCTAAATTTATTTTTATTTCTTTTAAAATTTTATTAAGAGGTGCTTTAATTTCTAATTCTTGAATTTCTTTAATTAAAATTCCTCCTTTTTCTTTTACTGCCTTTGATACTCCCTCAAATAAAATAGGAACTGTAAGTTTTACCTTTTTTATTTTAGAAGGAACAAAAAAATCAACATGTAAAATTTCTCTTGTTAAAGGATCTATTTGCATATCATAAATTAAGGCTTTATATTTTTCCTCTCTTTCTCCATCTTTAACTATTAAATCTAAAAACTCACTCTCCCCTACTTCTCGAAATATTTTTGGGAATTCTTTTTTATCTATAGAAATTAAAATATTTTTTATTTCATCCCCATATAAAATAGCAGGAATTAAATTTTTCCTTCTTAATTTTTTGGGTTTATCATTTTTTTTATCTCTAATTTTTGCTTCTAATAAAACCATAATTTTAAATTAAAATTTTTATTTACTAAGTTTTATAGATTGAACTGGACAAACATCAATAGCCTCTTGGATACATTTTTTATCTTTTATTTCTAATTCAAAATTTTTAGTTTTCTGATTTAACTTTCCCCCTTTTAAAACAGCTTTGCCTTCTTCTCCCATTTCAAAAAAATCTGGACAAGCGACAACGCAACCTCCGCAACCTATACATTTTTTTTGATTATGAATTATTTTCATATTTTTTGTTTTAAAATTTCAACTTCTTGCCATTTATTATAAAAATTAGAAGAAACTAAACCTTGTTTTGCACCAATTTTTTGAATACAACCTGTAGCGTTAGCTGTTGCTAATTGTAAAGCATATTCTATATCATTTTTCTTTAAAAGTCCAGCCAAAAAACCAGAACCAAAAGCATCTCCGGCTCCAGTTTTCTCAATTACTTTTATATTAATTGTTCCAACTTCATAAATATCATTTTCTTTTAATAAAATCGCGCCTTTTGCTCCTTTGGTAATTATAGAGATTTTGGGTCCAAAATCTTTTATTTTTTCAAAAATTTCATTTTCTTTAAAAACTGAAATGTCGGTTAAAAAACTGGCTTCTTCTAAATTTAAAATCAGTATATCAACATATTTTAATAATCTTTTAAAACCACTTATAATAATTTGTTCTTTACTTGGATTTAAAGCTACTTTAATATTTTTTTTCTTTGCAAAAAAAATAAGTTTGCTAGTCAATTGAGCAGCTTTATTGCGTAAGGGGGCTAAATAAAACCATTTAGTTTTTATTTTAGAAAAAGTTATATCTTTTTCTGTTAAAAAAGAAGATGCCCCCTCTTTTAAAAAAATAGTTCTTTCTTTTCCAATTGAAATTATAAATGATTGATTAGTGGGAAATTTAGAATCTTTTTTAATAAAATTTGTATTAACTTTATAATCCTTTAATTCTTTAATAATTTTTTCACCAAAAAAATCATTACCAACTTTACCTAAAAAAGCGGTTTTAAAACCTTGTTTTGAAAAAGTAACGGCGCTATTTGTTCCTCCGCCTCCGCTTTCTTGTAAAACTTTTTCCAAAAAAATCTTTTCTCCCAATTTAATAGAAATGTAATCCTTGCCTTCGTCTTGAAGTACTTTAAAATCACCCTCTTTTAATCTTAAAAAAGTATCAAAAGTGGCTGATCCAAAAGTAATAATATCAAACATTAAATTATCATTATTTCTTTATCTTACCACATTTTTTCAGAAAAATAAAGAGATTTTAATTTCTAATTTTATTAAGATCTAAAATTGTTTTAATAACATTATTTGGGTTTAATGATATTGATTCTATACCTTCTTTTATTAAAAAATCAGCAAAATCTAAAAAGGTGCTTGGCGCTTCTCCACAAATTCCACAATATTTATTTTTTTCTTTACATTTTTTTATAACTATTTTTATCATTTCTTTTACCGCTTCATTTCTTTCGTCTGCGATATAAGATAAAATACCAGAATCTCTATCTATTCCAAAAATTAATTGAGTTAAATCATTAGAACCAATACTCATTCCATCAAATAAATCTAAAAATTGATCAATCAAAATTACATTAGATGGTATCTCACACATCACTATTCTTTTAAAATTTTCTGCCTCTTTTAAACCAACTTCATCTAAAATATTTAAAACCCTTTTCCCCTCTTCTGGAGTCCGACAAAAAGGAATCATAATCCAAATATTTTTTAAACCAAACTTTTCTCTAGAAATTTTAACAGCTTCACATTCCATTTTAAAGGCATCTTGATAATTTTTATCATAATATCTTGAAGCGCCACGCCAACCTAACATTGGATTTTCTTCTTTAGGTTCAAATAATTCTCCCCCTCTTAAAGCCCTATATTCGTTTGATTTTAAGTCTGAAAATCTTACAATAACTGGTTTTGGCCAAAAAGCGCAAGCAATTTGACTAATTCCCTCAGCTAATTTATTTATAAAATATTCTTTTTTTAATTTATATCCTATTGTTAAAATTTCTATTTCTCTTAATATTTTTTTTATTTTTTTATCCTTACTTTTTTTTAGTTTTTCAAAATTTAAAAGAGCCAAAGGATGTATTCTTATTTTTTCAGCTAAAATAAATTCTACTCTGGCTAATCCTACACCCTGAACTGGTAAATAAGAAAGAGAGAAAGCAATGTCTGGAGAACCAATATTTACCATTATTTTTGTAGGCAATTTTATATTTTCAGGTATTCTATATTCCTTTATATCAAATAATATTTTTCCATCAAAAATCAAACCCTCAAAACCTCGAGAACAATCTACAGTAATTTCTTGATTATTTTTTAAAATCTTTGTTGCTTTTTGCGCTGCAACGACCGCTGGAACTCCCAATTCTCTACTTACAATTGCAGCATGACAAGTCTTTGAACCTTCTTCGGTAATAATTGCTGAAGCTATTCTCATTGCCGGCACCCAATCAGGATCTGTCATTTTTGTAACTAAAATTTCTCCCTTTTTAAACTCTCCTATTTTTGAAACATTTTCAATAATATGTGCTTTTCCTTGACCAATTTTGTTTCCTATAGCTATTCCTTTTAAAATTGGTTTTTTATTTGTTTTTGCAATATATTCTATATGAACTGGTTCTTTTTTAATTGAATGAACTGTTTCTGGTCTTGATTGTAAAATAAATAACTCGCCCGTTTTTCCATCTTTCGCCCATTCAATATCTTGAGGATTTTTATAATGATTTTCTATCTCAATTGCCCATTTTGCTAAAGTTAAAATATCTTCGTCAGTTAGCGAAAATTTTAATTGATCTTTTTGAGAAACTTTAACTTCTTTTAATCCTTCCTTTTTATTAAAAATATATTTTCTTGTTTTTTTACCCAATTCTTTTCTAATAATTGCCTTATATCCTTCTTTTAATGTTTCTTTAAAAACATAGAATTCATCTGGCGTAATTTTTCCTTTAACTATCATTTCGCCTACTCCAAAAATTGAATTTATTAATACCACTCCCCTAAAGCCACTTTCTGTGTCTAATGTAAAAATAATACCAGAAGAACCTAAATCTGATCTAACCATTTTTATTATTCCTACAGAAAGAGCAAAATTTAAATGATCAACTTTTTTTTCTTCTCTATAAGCAATAACTCTATCACCAAAAGCAGAAGCATAACATTTTAAAATTCCAAAAATTAAATCTTTTTTACCACTTACATTTAAATATGTTTCAAATTGGCCGGCAAAACTCATTGTTGGCACGTCTTCTACTGTACCCGAAGATCTTATTGCTACATTAACATTTTTTTCTTTATAATATTGAGATAATTTTTCGTAATTTTCTAAAATTTCTTTCTCTAAATCTTCTGGAATTTTAGAACTTAAAATTAACTTTCTAATTTTTTCTCCAACAATTTTTAATTGTTTTAAATTTTTAGAATCCAAATTTGAAAGTAAATCTTTTATTTTTTCTTTTAAGTTATTACTTTCTAAAAAGTATCTATATGCTTTTGCCGTTAAACAAAAACCATTGGGAATATTTATATTTTTTTTAGAAAAAACCCTTCTCATTTCTCCCACAGAAGCATTTTTACCTCCTACCAAAATTATATCATTTAGGGAAACATCATCTAACCATAAAATAAATTTTTGAGATTTTTCCTTCATAAATTTTATTTTTTATCTTATTTTTTATTTTTCTCTTTCTATAGCTTCGTTTATTAATTTTTCCGCAAAATTATTATCTTTAAAATCTCTTAATTTTACCCATTTTCCTGGCTCTAAACTTTTATAATTTTCAAAAAAGTTTTTAATTTCTTTTTTTGTATGTTCTTGAAGATCAGAAATATTTTTAATATGAGAAAACCTTGGATCTATTTTTTCAACAGGTACAGCTAAAATTTTATTATCTATTCCTTCTTCATCTTCCATTTCCAAAACCCCAACTGTTCTTGCTTTTACAATACAACCTGGAAAAGTTGGAAAAGTGCTTAATAAAACAACATCCAAAGGATCTCCATCTTCTCCTCTGGTGCCTAAAATAAATCCATATTCAAAAGGTGAATACACTGGCCCATAAAAAGTTCTATCTAACTTTATTGCTTTTAATTCTTCATCATATTCAAATTTTTGTTTTGAAAATTTTGGAATTTCTACAAAAATTTTTATTTCCATAATTTTAAAATTTTAAATTAATATTATTCGACCTTATATTATTATTTAAAATATGTTAAAACTTTCATCGCTAAAGTTGCCATTTTCGGCTCTTGAAAGTTTAAAATACCATTTTTAAATAATATTTTTTCTCCTTTTTCGTTTATCTTTCCACCTATAAAACATCCTAAAATCGCTTTTTCTTTAAATTCATTTTTTAAAGCCACAATTACTTTAGCATTTTTCTCAGGTTTTGTCATAACCTGAATAGACTGGGCAACAATTACGCCTTGAATATCTTTTTGTTCTAAAAGCGACTTTAAAGCAATATAATAACTTTTTTCAGTTGCGTCGCCAATGATATCTACCGGATTTTTTTTAGACCAATTTTTATTTACCAAATTAGATTTTTCAATTTTTAAAATCGTTTCCTTTTTAAGTTTTGCTAATTTTAAACCATATTTTTCGCAAAAATCTGCCAAAAGAATACCAAGACCTCCACCATTTGTTAAAATAGCAATGTTATTTTTAATTTTAGGCAAAAAAGATAAAGCTTTACCTAAAATCAGTAATTCTTCCAATGTTTCAACTTGGAAAATTTTTGCTTTTAAAAAAGCTGCCTGGTAAATTTTATCTTCTCCGGCTAAACTTCCTGTATGGCTTTGAACTATTTTTTGAGAAATTTCTCCCCTGCCTCCCTTTAAAATAATTATTGGTTTTATCTTCGCAACCTCTTTTGCCACTTTTATAAAATTTATGCCATCTTTTAATCCTTCAAGGTAAATTAAAATTGCTTTTGTTTCATTATCTTCCTTTAAATATCTTAAAAAATCTGTAATTTTTAAATCTGCTTCATTACCATAAGAAATTATTGTAGAAAAACCAAAACCTTCTTTTTTAGATCTGTCTATTAAAGAATCGATAATTGCTCCAGACTGGGATAACAAAGCTATATTTCCTTTTTCAGGAGTTAAAGGAGCAAAAGAAGCATTTAATTTATTTGAAGGTTTTATTACACCCAAACAATTAGGCCCTATTAATCTTATATTAGCCTCTTTTGAAATCTTTAAAATTTTTTCTTGTAATTTTTCTCCTTCTTTGCCTATTTCCGAAAAACCAGCAGAAATTATAATAACTCCCTTTACTTTTTTTTCTTTACAATCTTTTAAAACCAAAGGTACAATATTAGCTCTTACCGCAATAATTGCCACTTCCACTTCTTCTTTTATATCAGTAATTTTAGGATAGGTTTTTATGCCAAAAACATTTTTTTTATTTGGATTTACTAAAAATATCTTTCTTTCTTCTTTTCCTTCTAATAAATTTTTAACAATTCCAGCTCCAACTGAATCTTTTCTATCTGTAGCTCCAATTAAAGCGATAGATTTTGGATTAAAAAATATTTCAAACATATATTTTAGGATCAACAATTTGTAAATTATCTTTTAAAATAAAAACCGGATTAAAATCTATCTCTCTTATATAATCTTTTTCCTTTGCCATTCTAGAAAGATTAATACAAAAATCAGATATTTTATCTAAATTTACAGGTTCTTGATTTCTATATCCTTTTAATATTTTAGCAGCCTTTAAAGATAATAAAGCATTTTTTACTTCTTTTTTTGAAAAAGGATATATTAAATATTGAACATCTTGTAATACTTCAACAAAAATCCCGCCTAAACCCAAAATTAAAATAATACCAAAAGAGTTATCTCTTTTTATTCCAAAAAACATTTCAATGCCTTTTGCTTTTTCTTGAATTAAAAAGCCATCTAAATTTTTGTTTTTCTTTTTTGTTTTTAAAATCCATTTTCTTAACTCTTTTTCATTTTTAATATCTAAAGCAATTAATTTTTTTTCTGTTTTATGAATAATATTTTTCCCTACAGCTTTTATTACAAGAGGAAATTTTATTTTTTTGGGAATTTTAATTTCTTTTTCAGAAGATGGTAAAAAAATTGTTTTAACAGTATTTAAATTATATTTTAAAAGTAATTTTTTAGTTTCAGGAAAACTTAAAATTTCCATATATTTTTTAAAAATGTTTATTTAAAATTCTAACAAAAAATAATTTTAAAAGCAATTAAAAAACCCGGGCTAAAAAAAGGAGGTGCGAAAAGCCCTGGTAAAAACAAAGCGCTATTTTTAGTATACAATATAGAAAGAAAAAAATCAAGCAAAATTATTTAAACATTTTTTTCCTACATATTCTGTAAATTCGGCTAATCTACAAGAATAAGCCCATTCATTATCATACCAAGCAACAATTTTTGCCACATTATTAATAACTTGAGTTAAAGAAGAATCAATTACTGCTGAAAAAGTATTACCAATATAATCTGAAGAAACTAATAAAGCATCTTCTATTCCTAAAATTCCTTTTAATTCTTCCTTTTTAGATTCTTCTCTAAAAATATAATTTACTTCTTCTTTTGTTGTCTTTTTTTCTACATTGCAAACTAAATCTAAAACAGAAACATCTGGTGTCGGAACTCTAAAAGCTAAACCATCTAATTTTCCTTGTAAATCTGGAAAAATTTTTCCAATTGTTTTAGCAGCTCCAGTTGAAGTTGGAATAATATTTAAGCCTGCCGCCCTTGCTCTTCTTAAATCTTTATGAAATAAGTCTAAAATTCTTTGATCATTTGTATAAGAGTGAATTGTACTAAAAAATCCGTCTTTTATTTTAAAATTTTCATGCAAAACTTTTACAATAGGCGCTAAACAATTTGTAGTACAAGAACCCATATCAACAATAGACATTTCTTTTGGATTAAAATTCTTTTCATTTACGCCCAAAACAAAAGAGGGAATTTTTTCTGGAGTTTTAGAGGGGGCAGAAATTATAACTTTTTTAGCACCTGCTAATAAATGTTTTCTTGCGCCATCAAAATCAGTAAATACGCCAGTGCATTCTAAAACTATATCAATGTCTAATTCTTTCCATGGTAATTCTTCGGGGTTTTGAAACGAAAAAATTTTTACTTTTTTATCATCTAATAAAATATAATCATCAAAAATTTTTATTGGTTTTTGATAAATACCAAAAACAGAATCATATTTTAAAAGATGCGCCAAAGTTTTTACATCGCCCAAATCATTAATAGCAACCACCTCAATATCTTTATGAAAGTCAATTATCCTTCTAAATACCAATCTTCCTATTCTGCCAAAACCATTAATCGCTACTTTTATCATAAATATTATTTTGACAAAATTTGAATTAACCTTTCTCTGTCAAAACCAATTATAAATTCTCCATCTATTTCAATTACTGGCACTCCATATTGTTGAGTTTTTTCAATTATATAATTTAACGCCTCTTCATTTTGAGAAACATCAATTTCTTCAAATTGAATTCCCCTTTCTTGTAAAAATTCTTTTACAGCAAAACAATAAGGGCAACCGGGGGCTGTATAAACTTTTATTTTCATAAATTTATGGAATTTGAGAAATTAAATTTTGGACCTTATTACAAACACTTTCTGGTTTGTTTTGGGTTAATTTACAAATTAAAGCTCTTAAATTATCTTTTTCTTCTTCTTTTGTTCCTTGTTCTCCAGAACCTTCTCTATAATATTTACAACCCAAAACTAAAGTTGGCACGCCACCTGAAGAATATTTAGAAAAAACATCTTCTTCTTTTAATTCGGCTCCCATATTATCATGAAAAGAAATATAATCTTTGAATTCTTGCGCTACTTCTTGGATTAATGGATGTTCCCACTGACAATGCGGACAAGAATTTGAACCAAAAAAATAAATAATTGGTTTATTATTTTCTTTACAAATTTCAGATTCTGAAATATTAAAATAACCAATCGTTGTTTTATTTTTTGAATTATTTTGAGAACTATTCTGATAATTATTTTGAGTATTTTGACTATTCAATGAAAAAGCTTGGGGAAACATTAATTCACCATCTCTTGTTATATATACATCAAATTTTTGTCCTTGAATATTTAAAACAAATTTATAAAGATTTTTTTCTGTTTTAACTTCGCCATCTATCGCTGCTTTTATCTGACCACGTAATAAATTATTGTTAATAAAAGAAAGCGCCTTATTTGCCGCCTCTTGGGGTAATAAAATTTTTTCTTTATTTTTTACAAAAATTTTACATTTTTCTGGGGGTAGAACTTGAGTATAAATAAATAAACCCGTTGAAAATAAAAAAAGCGCTGTAACTATTATTAATATCAATTTTTGTTTTTCTATTTTCATAAAATTTTAATTTTATTTTAAACCTTTATAATAATTTTTTATTATACAACTTGAATTTATAAATATCAAGATTTTGAGGAAGATATCATTTGATAAATCTTTTTTAAAAACTCATTTGCTTTTATTAAACCAAGTTCTCCTTTTTTACAATCTTTTTCTGAAAACTTTCTTTTTTCTTTTATTTTTTCTTTTTTTAAATTAAAAGAATAAACAAAAACTGGTACTGGATCTTGACTATGTTGCTTTAATTTACAGGGAGTACAATGATCTGCTGTTAAAATTATAAGTGTATCTTTAAGATCTTTTAATGTTTTTAAAGCTTTATCGATTTTCTCTATAAACTTCATTTTTTCTAAAAACTTTCCATCATGAGAAAATTCATCAGTTTCTTTTATGTGTAAATAACAGAAATCATATTCAAAAAGCGCTTTTTTTGCCGCTTTTAATTTTGTTTCAATTTTTTCATTTTTAACTTTAATTTCTTTCATTGAAATAGCTTTTGCTATTCCTTTATATAAAAAACCAGTAGCAACAAAACAAGATTTTGTTTTCCATTTTTTATCAAAACTTTCAAGTTCTCTTTTTTTTCCTGGTGTCCTAATTAATAAAAAATTGGCTGGTAATTCGCCCATTTTTTCTCTTTTTTTATTATAAGGATGATTTTTTAGAATTTGATGAGTAATCTCTAAATATTTATTTAAAATATCTGCTGTAAACCTTGAAGTTTTGTCTTTTGAAAGAGGTAAAATTTTATTTGGTTTAACATTTATTTTTTGAGGATCTCCATCTGAAACTTTTTCTGACAAATTTTTTCCTCTTAAAACTAATTCCGCTCTGTGAAATTGACCTGCTTTTATAATAAATTTTACTCCCTTAATTTCAATATTATTAATAGATTTTACCAAAGGCTTTGTATTTTTAATTCTTCCTGCTCTTCTATCTAAAATTATTAAATTTTCGTCTACCGTAGCAAAATCTACTCTAAAAGCAACATCATCTTTTTTTAATTTTATGCCTGCTGCCATTGCTTCAAAAACTCCCCTACCAACATACTCTTTATTTAAATCATAACCAAATAAAGAAAGATGGGCGTCGTTTGAACTTGGAAAACTACCTTTATATATAGGTTCTATTAAACCACAAAAACCATAAGAAGCAAAAAAATCCATATTTTCTGTCTTTGCCGCTTCTAAAGGTGTCTTATTTTTTAATTCTTTTATCGGCCTATCGCCTAAACCATCAATTATAATAAATAAAATTCTAGCTTTTTTCATATTATTTCTTTTTCATTTTTTATTTTATTCTTCCTCCATTCTGATTTTTCATTATCCAATTTTTATTAATTAATTTAATAAAAAATCACAAAGGTTAAAATTATATTTTAAGGTATTACTTTTTAAAACAAAAATTATCAAGTAATTTATTGCTAAATTAGTTAGTAATTTTGTTTAATTATTTCTTCAATTCTTAATAACCTATTATACTTTGCCACTCTTTCGCCCCTGGCTGGCGCGCCGGCTTTTATAAAATCAGCGCCAATGCCTACGGCTAAATCTGAAATAAAATCATCTGTGGTCTCACCAGATCTATGAGAAACAATAATTTCAAAACCAAATTTTTTTGCCAATTTTGTCACCTTTAAACTTTCGCTAACTGTTCCAATTTGATTTAGCTTTAAAATTATCCCATTGCATAATTTATTTTCTTTTGCAAATTTTAATCTTTCTGGATTGGTGGTTATTAAATCATCACCAATAACTCCTATTTTTTTATTTTTTTCTTGTAATACTTTTAGAAAATTTTTCCAATTTTCAAAATCATCTTCGGCAAAAGGATCTTCAAAAAATCTAATTTTAAAATTTTCAATTAAATTAAGATAAAAAGATATCATCTCTTTTCCAGTTCTTTCTTTTCCTTCAAAAAAATATTTACCATTTTTAAAAAATTGAGAAGAAGCGCAGTCTAATCCAATATTTACTTTTTCTTCATAACCTGCTTTTTTTATGGATTTAACTAAAAACTCTAAAGCAGTTTTTGTATCTTTTATTTTTGGAGAAAAACCGCCTTCCTCTCCAATATTTTTTGCTTCTTTGCCAATGGTTTTTATTAAAATTTCTTTTAAAGTATGATAAATTTCCGCTCCGGCTCTTAAATTTTCTGAAAAATTCCCAATTTCTGGTAAAATCATAAATTCTTGAATATCTAAGTTATTACCGCCATGCAAACCTCCATTAATTATATTAAAAGAAGGGGTTGGTAATTTAATTTTTTTTCCACTTTTTATATCTTTGGTATTAAAAATTTCTTCTATATATTTAAAAAGAGGCAAATTTTTCGCCCTTGCCCCGGCTTTACAAACAGCCATAGAAACAGGCAAAATAGCATTAGCGCCTAAATTAGATTTATCGCTTTTACCATCTAACTTAATTAAAAAATTATCTATCTCTTCTTGATCTAAAACACTTTTTCCTTTTATTTTAGGATAAATCTTTTCATTAATGTTTTTTACCGCAATTTTAACTCCCTTGCCAAAATATCTTTTATCGCCATCTCTTAATTCTTTTGCTTCGTATTTTCCTTTTGAGGCACCAGAAGGTACTGATGCAAAAAAAATACCATCTTTTGTTTCTAATTCTAACTCCACTGTCGGCTCTCCGCGAGAATCCAATATTTCTCTTGCGAAAAGAGATTTAATTTTCATATTTTTGGCCTAAATTTTTCTTGTAAATATTCATAAATTGAAAGCGCGGCCGACGCTCCCTCTCCGGCAGCAATTATAATTTGTTTATATTTTCCACTATTCACATCACCAGCCGCAAAAATTCCTGGCACTGAAGTTTGAAAAGTTTTAGGGTTTATCTTTACTTCTTTGTTTTTATTAAATTTGCATACTCTTTTTAAGAAATCTGTAGCAGGCACCACTCCAATTTGAATAAAAACGCCAGAACAGGGCATTTGATATATTTTTTTATTAGCCAAATCTTCAAAAATAACTGCCTGAACATTATCTTTTCCTTCTATTTTTTTCAACTCAGTATTTATCATTACTTCAATTTTTGAATTTTTTTTAACTTCTTCTTGTAAAACTTCATCTGCTTTTATTTTATTTGTCCTCACAAAAAGATAAACTTTTCTTGCGTATTTTGATAATTCTAAAGCGGCTTCAAAACCAGAATTTCCTCCACCCACAACTACTACCTGCTTTTCTTTAAAAAATGGCGCATCGCAAATTGGACAATAACTTACTCCTTTTCCGATAAATTCTTTTTCACCTTCTATTCCAAGTTTTCGATATTCTCCTCCAGTAGTCACTAAAATTGTTTTTCCAAAAAAATTTTTTTTATTGAAAGTAATCGCCTCAAAAACTTTATCTTTCTTTTTTAACTTTGTTACCACTTCTCCTTCTAAAATTTCTATCTCAAATTTCTGAAGATGTTCTTTAAATCTTTTCATTAAATCCATTCCCTGAATACCAGGTAAACCTGGATAATTATCTATTATGCCTGTTTTTCCAACTTGGCCAACAAAATCTCTAGTAATTAAAAGAGTTAAAACTTTTTTTCTAGCTAAATAAATACCTGCCGTAATTCCGGCTGGTCCTCCACCAATAATTATTGCATCGTAAATTTTTTTAGGTGTTAAATTCATAAATTTATAATTATTTTTATTTAATTACTAATTATTTTTAATTACTTCTGGAATTGCTTCTATTAAATCTGTAGCTAATAGCGATGGACCTTTTAAATTTGCCGCAATTTCTCCCGCCTTTCCATTAATATAAGCTGAAATTTGAGCTGCTAAAATTGGCTCTACTCCTTGAGCTAATAAACTTGCGCATATTCCAGCTAAAGTATCTCCTGTTCCTCCTTTTGTCATATAAGGAGAGCCGGTTTCGTTAATATAAATTTCATTTCCGTCTGAAATTATATCATATTTTCCCTTCAATAAAATTATAGTTTCAAATTTTTTTGCCATTTCTTTTACAATTTTCGCTCTCTCTTCAATTTCTAAATCTATAATTTTTTTTCCGGTTAAAACAAAAAACTCCTGCAAATGCGGAGTTAAAATAATTTTTTTTCCTTTTAATATTTCTGGTTTTTTAGCAACAAAATGAATAGCGTCGGCATCTATTACTAAAGGCAAATTTATAGCTTTTAATAATTCTAAAACTAAATTTTGAGTTTCTAATCCCCTACCCATTCCCCCACCTATTACTATTGCCACTTTTCCATTACTTACTTCAATAGCCCTCATTATTTTATCTAATAAAATCGGCAAATGTTTCTTCCTTAAAATATCTCCTATTAAAGGATAGGCCGCTAAATTTGGAGAAAAAGCAGCGGCTATATCTGCCACTCTTTTTGGAGCAAAAATATGAACCATATCAACTCCGGCTCTAAAACCAGCTAAAGCGGCTAAAATAGGAGAACCTGTATAAAATTTTCCACCGCCTATTACAATTAATAATCCAAAGTCATATTTATGAGAATTTAGAGGTCTTTCTTTATATACTAATTTCAAAATATCTTTACTAATTTTTTTCATAAAAAATATCCTATAAAAAATTTTTAAATTTTTAATTTTTTAATAAAATCTTTTAGCATTGGCCCAAATTTTTCATCCATTAATGATAAATATAAATTAGAGATTAACCAATCTGAAATTTTTCCACATTCAATCCATTCTCCTTCAAACTCATAACCATAAATAATTTTCCCATCTTGAATCATTAAAGAAAGAGCATCGGCAATTTTAATTTCTCCTTTTTCATTTGGTTTTGTGTTTTTTAAGTAATAAAAGATTTCTGGCGAAAATACATATCTGCCAACAATTGCCAAATCTGATGGCGCCTTTTCTTTTGGTTTTTCTATTACCTTTTTTATTTTATAAATTTTTTTGGCTATTGGCTCTGCTTCAACTACGCCATAATGTTGAAGCTTTTCTTTTTCAACTTTTTTTAACCCTATCACTGGCCTTTGAGATGTTTTAAAAATATTAATTAACTGGCTCAAAACCGGAATTTTACTTTTAAATACATCGTCGGAAAACATAACTCCAAAATTTTCATCTTCAATCTTTTTTTCAGCCTTTAATACAGCATCGCCATCGCCCAAAGGTATATCCTGCTGTACAGAATTTATTTTAATTTTTAAAAATGGCTCTTGGGATTCTTCTAATAAATTTAATAATTCTTTGTTGCCATTTTTTTTCAATATATTTTCTAATTCCGCATTTTTAATAAAATAATCTAAAATCGCTTTTTTCTTTTCATTTAAAACAAAAATTATTTCTTCAATATTAGAATCAACAGCTTCTTTTGCAACATAAGATATTACTGGTTTATTAACAAGGGGAAATAATTCTTTTGGAATAACTTTTGATAATGGCAAAAATCTTGTACCCAAACCTGCGGCTGGAATAATAACCTTTTCTACCTTATTAAAAGAATAATTATTGTTTTTATTGTTTGGCATAAATTTAGACAATTTAAAAACTTAACAAAAATAACCAGATAAAAATTTTTGCTCTTATTTTAATTGATTATTTTTTGTTTTCTTCTTTTATCTCGTTTCCCTTTATTTCATTTATTTTTGATATCACATCTTCATTATCCGGATTTAGTTCTAAAACTTTTTGAAAAGCCTTTAGAGCATTATCCTTATCATTCTTTTTCATATAACATAAACCCAGAAGATAAAGTGAATTAGAATGATTTGGATAAAAAGAAAGAATATCTTGAAACTGCCTAATTGCTTCGTCATACTTTTCCTCGCTAAAATATATTCTTCCTAAATTAAAATGGATATTAATATCATAAGGATTTTCTTCAGCTAACTTTTCCAATTTTTCTTTTGCCAAATCTTTATTTCCTTCCATTTCGTCTAAAAGAGTAATTTGAAATTGGGCAGAGACATAATTTTCTTTTAAAGTAAGGGCTCTTTCAAAATAATTTCTGGCTGCTGTATAATCTTTTTGTTGCATTTTTAATTTCCCAAGCTCAACAAAAATAGCGGGATTTACAGGGTCAATTTCAATTTCCTTTTCAAAAGATTTAATAGCCCAATCTGTTGCTCCTTGAACAAAATTTTGCACATCTCTATAAATTATTCCAAGATTTTCCCAAGCAAAAACATTATTTTTTTCTCTTTCAGTTGCTTTTTTAGCTTCATCAATAGCAGTTTGAGCGTACTCTACTATTTTTTGTTGATTAATCTCTTTTGGATTTTTTTGAATTTCTTGTAAAAATCTTTGAAAATTATCTTGAGATAAAGCTAAATGATAAACCGCTCTTTCATCACCAAGATCTACTGCTTTCTTTAAGAGATTTAAATTATTATTAGGATTTTTAACATATTTGGCATAATTTAGATCAGCAAGATATAATTTTCCAAGTTGAAAAGCAAAAATAAAAATTACTACTACAAAAACCCAAAATAAAGATGATAAAATCAATCCAATTTCAGGTGTCTCTATAAAATTTATTGTTTTTTCCTCTTTTTTTGGAGAAAATAAAACTAAACTGCCAAGTAAAAACCAAAACATAAATTCTAAAACTATATTTTGATAATAGAAAAACTGCAAAAATAAAATAGTGATAAAGCCAAAAACAAACGGAATTGAATTTTCGTCAATTTTTATACGTCTTATTAAAAAGGAAAATGCAGCCAATAATAATAAAATAAAAGATAAAGTTCCAATTATGCCAGTTGTAGAAATTAATTCTAAAATATAACTTGCTCCCCTATCAAATCTTAAATTCCACAAATTTCCCTGTAAAAATTCTTTCGGTTTATACTTTATAAAGGAAAAAATAAAATTACCAAGCCCTGTTCCAAAAATCGGGCTGTCATTAAGGGATTTTATTGCAATGTTTAAATTTGTTTTTTGGTCTAATGTTATTTCAGGAATAGCCACAAGATATCTTTTTGATAGTTCTTGATAAACAATATTCTTTCCTAATAAATTTGCGAGAAAAAACAAAGAAGCAAATATCATTAAAATTGTTACCAAAGAAATTTTATTATTATCTATTTTTAATAATTTCTTTTTTATAGCGACAACAAGAAATAATAAATTAGATAAAAACAATATCAAAAAAGAAGGATTAAAATTAATTACTATTAAAAGCAAAAATGACAATAAAATTAGAATACCTAAAAATATATTGAAAAGTTTATTTTTATTAAATACAAAAGCGGAAATTGTTATTACCATCATTAATGTTAAAAAGCATGCCAAACCATAAAAAGAACTGGCAACAGGATTAAGAACAATATTAGGTATTCCTTTTGAAATAAATTGAAGAACATTTGCCGGCAGTTTATTCCATAAAATTAAAAGAGAAAAAATAGTAAAAAGTAAAACAAGAAAATAAGAAATAAATAATATTTTTAACAATTTAAAGAGGCTAATTTTTTTATTCAAATTTATTGCATTATCTTGTGTTGCTTTTTCTTCATTTTTTATCTCTACATTATTCAGAAATAAAAAATAAAACAAAAATAAACTAATCGTAGAGATTAAAGAAGGATAAAATCTCCCATAATAACCATAAAAACTTGTAATTTTATTTTTTGATAAAAGAGAAACAACAATCATTGCAAAAAGAAAAATAAAAACAAATAAATTTAATTTATTTTTTAAAAATGTAATTTTCTTTTCTTTAAAAATCATTTTATAAAACCAAAATAAAGTGCCTAAAGTAGAAAATAATAATAGAAGATAAATTTTATTAAATTCTAAAAACTCAAAAGTAAAAGATAACCAAAATAAAGGAATTAAAAAAACTAAAGAATATAAAATTAATTTTATTTTTGTATCAAATATATTTTTTAACATAACTTAATATTAATTATTATTTATAGACCTTAATTTAAAGTATACAAAATAAAAATACAAAATTCAAATATATTTTAGCAATAAATTTTGATTTTTTATTTTCAATTTTTATTTTTAATTTTCTATTATGATTTTCTAATTTCTAATATAACCTTTGAATCTCTATTACGACTTTTAATTTTTCAGCAACAAAATAATAAATTAAGGAGTACTATTGGTAGTAGTGGCTTCAGTAGAAGTTGAAGTATTATTGGCAGTAGTACTCTCGCTGGTAGTACTCTCGCTGGTAGCCTCTGTAGAAGTTAAAGTAGAAATGGTTGAAGTAGTTGTAGTAGTTGTAGTGGTGGTAGTATTATTTTCTATAGTTGAGGAAGTGCTAGTTGTTATTTGGCCCTCATTAGTTATTGTTTGCCCATTATTAGTTATCGGTTGTCCGTTATTCGTTGTCTGTTGATTAACTAATTGTTTTAATTGATCTTTTGTCATACAGATTTTTTCGCCATCATCGCCTTCAAGACAAATTTGCTTTGTTGTAATTTTTTCAGCAATTATCTCTTTTATTCTAGCAATACCATTTTCAATAAATAAGCCAAGTTTTTGAAGAGTATTTTTAATTATTAAAGTAAATTTATCTAAAACTGTTGTTTGTTGTAGGTTGTCAGTTGCAAGTTGTAGGTTGTCAGTTAAGGC
>JBAMLS010000011.1:0-33516 GCA_039793445.1 Minisyncoccales bacterium
GATTTCCAGCTGGGTTGATTGTTAAATCTCCAGAAACTGTTGTAATTAAAGGAACAGATAATTGAGTGGAGATAGTAGTTGTAGAGAGATTGGTTATTCCGGTAGCAACTAAATTAGTAGTAGTTGCTGTCTGAGAAATTGTTAAGTTTGTCCCAGAGAAAAGACCAATACCTGTAATATTTGGAGAACCTGAACCTGTAATATTTCCTCCTAAAGTGAAAGCTGGCATTTGTAATCCAGTTCCAGCTGAAACTATACCTTGAATTACAGGCGAAGTTAAAGTTTTGTTAGTTAAAGTTTGATTTGCAGTTAAGGTAACTAAAGTATCAGATAAATTAGGAAAAGTAAATGTTCTTTGAGCTGTTAATCCTGAATCTGAGAGAATAATGTTTCTGATTGTTAGAGGAGATGTTTGGAAAGTTCCTGTGCCTGAAACTAATAAGTTGCCAACAGAGATACTAACATTACCAGTAATATTTGCTCCTCCAGATTGGACGGTTAAAATCTTTGATAAAGTGGTAGTGGCTAAATTGGTTTCACCTTGAACAACTAAATTGCCTGTAGTTGTAACTGAACCTGAAATTTGAACTCCTGAAGAATCAACAATTAAAATTTCATTTGTTCCAATTTTAGCAACTACTTTACCATCTGAAGTAATTAAAACTTTATCAGCAGTATTGGCATCAATAGTTTCACCTGAAGCTAAAGTAATTTTTCCTCCTAAAACATTAATTTCTCCTTCTACTTCTAAATTAGCAACTTGGGTTCCATTTTCATTTCTGACAATTACTTTTGTAGGTCCAGTTGAAGAAGCATTGATAACAATATCACCAGCAAATCTGAGTTCTTGTGCTTCTATTCTTGCACCAACTGGTAAAATTATGTTTCCAGAATCATCAATATATGTAGTGTCTGTTTGTAAAAATAGATTGCCTGTAGGATTGATTTTAAGAGTTCCTGTTCCAGAAATTGTTCGATTACCAACAAAAGATAAATCTCCTTCAATGGTAACATTGCCAGTAGTTGTTGTATTACCAGTAATAATTGTATTGCCAGCTAAATTAATAGTTGTGCCATTAGCTGAGATATTACCAGAACTATCAATGGCTAATCTAGAATTTGCGCCTTGTTTTAAAGCAAAACCAGAACTAGTACCAAATTGTTGGGTAAGATCTGCAAAAGATTGAAAAATTAGATTGCCATTTTCTGTTTTGATTGTTAAATCTCCAGAAACTGTTTTCCAAGTTGAAGTAGTGTTAGCAGTAATTGTGTTTGTATCAATAATTGTTGTGCCGCCAATCGTTGTTGTGGCTGCATAAATATTTGCCCAGCGATAATCTGGAGAACCAAGAGTAAAAACGATGTCTGAATAAGGAATGATATTTGATTGAATATATCCTCCAAAAATTACAGGAGTTGAAGTAACTGCTCCTAATGTAGTTGTGGCTGAAACATAAAGATCACCATTTAAAGTTAATTTATAAGCTGGTGTAGTTGTGCCAATGCCGACATTGCTATTATTTAAAATTGTAAAAACAGTAGTGGAAGAAAGTTGGAAATCAATTAAAGGACCTGTGCCTAATTGATTTAAAGTAAGTATTGGTAAAGTGCTAGAAGCTGTAATTGATTGAACGCCAAAAAAAGATTGAGCGCCCGAAACTGAAAGATTACCTATAATATTTGCATCTTTTTGAACAGTTAAATTTTCAAGAGTGGTTGTAGCAGCTGAAAGAGAACCTGAAATTATTGTATCGCCTCCAATTTTTAAATTACCCAGGCTAGTTAAATTGCCGGAACTATCAATTGTTAAAGCATTATCGCCAACAGTAACTGTATCTTTTAAAGAAATTGGGGAATTAAAAATTGAACTGGCATTAATAATAAGTTTATCTTCATTATTTGTACCCAATATTGTAGATCCTCCCACACTCAAATCATAAAGAGAAGTTATACCGGTAACTCCTAAAGTTTGAAATTGACCAGAACCAGAAACTTGAAGACCTGTGTTACCTATATATATAGGAGCTGTGGGTGTGATAATATTTGGAGGAGAAGGTTGAATTTTATAATAAAGTAATCTTATATTTTCAATCTCTGAAGGCAAATTTGAAAAAGCAGATATTTTATTTTCAATCTCTGTTAGTTTTTTATCATCAATTTTTATTATTTCTTTGGTTACTTCTTTTACAGGTTCAACCTGTATAATTTTTTCAATTTTTGGAATAATAACTTCTTTTTGAGAAAGAGTGGTAGTAGGTTGAATAAAAATTACTTTTTCTTTTGATGTCGTTTTTAAATTTTCTTTTTTAGAAAAAGAAAATAAACCCCCAAAAACATTTTTCTGTTTTACGAAAAATTTTGTAATACTTTTTTGAAAATTTAATGTTAAATTTCTTATCGTCTCTATAAAGTTTCCAAAAGAATATTTTGTAGTGTTATAAATTTTTGAAAATATATTATAATTTGCCTCATCTATTGTTGTTCCCAATTGAGCCAAAAATGAAAAGGTATTATTTAAAAAAGTGTTAAAAGGTAAAATTATTTTTTCTTGAAAATCATTTTTCATTACAGCAAAATCCTCTGGCGGAAAAATTTTAGAAACTAATTTCGAAAGATCGCTTTTAATATTATCATTGGCAAAAACTAAATAACTTAAACTAAAAATAAAAAGAATTGCAAAAAAAGTTGCAATAAATTTTTTATTTAAAACCAAAGAAGAAAACGCAGAAAAAAATTCAGAAACAGAAAATATTTTTCTTATTTTATTTTTAACAGTGTAATTTATTTCTCTTTTATTATTTTCTTTTATTTTTTCAAAATAGCCATTAACATTTTTAATATATTCATCAATCCATTCTTTTTTTGTTGCCCAATTCCTCCCTATTTTTACTGCTTTTAATTTTCCTTGTCTAATCCTCAAATTTAAATATTCCTGAGAATAACCAGAATAAAGAGCAGCATCTTTTAAGGAAATAAACTCACTCCCATTATCCCTTTCCTTCAATTGATTATTTTGTAACTTATGATTTAACGGCGACATAAAAATGATATATAAGATAAGTAAATATTATTTAATTGTAGGATATCAAATATACTTGTCAAGAGATAAATCATCTAATTTTTTGCGTATTTGATACCAAATATCGTATTTCAAATAGGGTTTAAAATCTCTAAAAAGGGGCAAAAATATATTTAAACTATTTAAAGGTAGGCCTAACAAAGGTTAAATAGTAATAATAAAAATTGTTTTAAAAGCCTAAAACATCTAAAAATCCTAAATTTTTAGTTTTTTGAGAGTAAATTTGCTTTTTTTGAGAAATTTTCCAAATTTATTTTTTTCGTTATTAGCTTCAGTTATTAGTTTAGTTAATTTTTAGATCTGTTTTTCTTTGAGAGATTTTTTGAGAGTTTGAATTATTTTAACCGGTTCAGGATCAATACCATATTGCAAAGCTAAATAATAAGTTGTCCAATCAGCAAGGTGAAGACAAAGAAAAATTCTTTCTAATAGTGTTTTCCCTTGAGTATTTAAAACTAAACACTCTCCATTTAATTTTAAAATTAATTTTTTAGTAATTTCATATCTTTTTTTAATTCTTTGAAAATCATCTTTATCTTGAATTAAAATTGTAAAAAATGGAGCAATTTTTTTTGTATAACCCACTAACTCATTATGATTTAATTCCGGAAACTGATGAGAAAAGGCGTGAATTTTGCTGTTTTCATTTAACCTTGTTTTCCAACCATAAGAAAGACATTTTAATTTTTCAGAAGAATAAATTAAAGGAATTTTATTATATAATAATTTTGCAATTTTTTTTGCTTTTATTTGAATTTTCTTTTCATTTATTTTTATAGTTTTTGACAGTGTTTCAATGTTTTGTTTTTCATTTATAATTTTTGAATTTTCTAAAATTTTAATAATTGGAATTAATAAATAACCTATGGCATTTCTTGGTTGAATGCCTCCTGGCACTTTTACAAATTTAATTTTATTTTTTAGAGCAAATTTTTCTAAAAAACCATTAGAACTTATAGCAATAATTTCAAACTTTCTTTTTTTCGCTTCTTTTACAGCATAAATTGTTTCCTCTGTATTGCCTGAATAAGAAACAATAAAAATTATTGTATCATTTGGTGCCAAAAATTTTGGCAAAAGATAATCTCTATTTATTAAAATATTAATTTTTTCGCCAAACAAAGATTTTAAAATATCGCCTGCAAAAGCGCTCCCCCCAACCCCTGAAATTACGATGTTTTTTACATTTTTATTTTCAATTTTTAAATTACCAGAAAGATTTTGAGATTCTTTAATTTGTAAATAAAAATTTTCTAAAATATTTTTCATAAATTTAAAATTTATTTTTAAAAACCTTTTCTATTTCAAATTTTAACATTTTAATTTAAAATAGAAAATGTTTATCTCTTTCTATTGATATTTTTAAAAAAATCATTATAATCAAATTTATAACATATTATCTTTTGAGATAATATTTATACTTAAATTATGATAGAAAAGGTTTTAAAAAAGTTAAATAATAAAATTGTGACACCACCAAAAATAGGACAATTAGCAGATGGTACAATTATTGAAAAAGGCAATAATATTGTTTTTTTTGATTTAGGTCCCCAAGGCATTGGGGTAATTTATGGTAGAGAATTATTAAAAATAAAAGATATTATTAAAAAATTAGATATAGGCGAAAAAGTACTGCTAAGAGTAACAAATTTAGAAGACGAAGAAACGGGATATCGGGAAGTTTTTTTAGCCCAAGTAAAAAATGAAGATATTATAAATTCTTTTTTAAATTTAAAAGATAGTCAAGAATTTTTTGAAGCAGAAGCTGTTGGCGCAAATAGAGGAGGCTTATTATTTAATATTAAAAAAGAACAAGCATTTTTACCTGCTTCCCAACTTTTACCTGAACATTATCCCAAAGTAGAAGATGGCGACCCTCAAAAAATTTTAAACGAACTCCAAAAATTTATTGGAAAAAAATTAAAAGTAAGGGTTTTAAATATCCTTCCAGATGGAAAAATTATTTTAACGGAAAAACCGGTACAAAAAGAAACTACTCAAAAAACATTTCAGGTTGGTGATATCATTAAGGGAGAAATTAGCGGAATTACAAATTTTGGCGCCTTTATGAAATTTGGAGATAATATTGAGGGCTTAATTTATCCTGACGAAATTCCAAATTTAAATGGAAAACAAATTTCTGAAGTTCTCAAATTAAATCAAAAAGTAAAAGCAAAGATTATAAAAATTGAAGAAGGAAGAATATATCTTACTCTTAAAATTTAATTATGAATTTTTTTAATTATAAAAATTTTCTTGAAAAATTTGGTTCTTTAATTTTTATTTTTCTTTTTTTAGCAATACTTTTTTCTTTGTTTTATAATCCCCTTTTGAATTTACAACCAAAAGAAATTACCATAAATGAATTAGCAAATGATATCTCTCAAAACAAAATAAAATCAATAGATGTTTCCGGCGATGATATTTTTATAACATATAATGATAATCAAAAAGCAATTTCTCATAAAGAAAGTGGCATTTCCATTTTTGAAAATTTATCAATTTATGGTATTGGGAAAGATCAACTTAAAAATATAAATATTAAAATAGAAAAACCAAAAGAAAGTATTTGGTCAATATTATTACCCGTTCTTTCAATTTTAGCGCCTTTAATTTTCTTTTTCTGGTTTTTTGGAATGTTAAATAAACAAGCTAAATCTTCCTTAGGAGAAACATTTGATTTTTTGAAATCGCCAGCAAGAATTTTCGAAAAAGAAAAAGGAGAAAAAATTACTTTTAATGATATTGCTGGTTTAAAAGAGGCAAAAGAAGAATTAATTGAAGTAATAGATTTTCTAAAAAATCCTAAAAAATATCTTCAAATAGGGGCTAAAATTCCAAGAGGAGTTTTGTTAATAGGACCACCAGGCACAGGGAAAACAATGCTAGCTAAAGCGGTAGCAAATGAAAGTAATGTGCCATTTTTTTCAATGTCAGGTTCTGAATTTATAGAACTTTTTGTAGGAGTAGGCGCCTCCGTGAGCGGAGATACTCCAATTTTAATTAAGACTGGTAATAAAACAAAACTTTTACCAATTTCAGAATTTGTAAATAAATTTTATCCTGAAAATAAAGATGGTTATGTAATTCCAATTTCTGGAGTAAAAACTTTAGGATACAAACCTTTGGAAACAAAAGTTTGGGGAGCTTCCAAAAATGCGATTACAAAGTTTTTTGGAAATAGTTGTTGGACAGAAATAAAAGGAGTCTATCGACATAAAGTAAATGAAATTTATGAAATTCATTATTTAGGAGGAGTAATTAAAACTACCGGCGATCATAGTGTTTTTATTCGCCATCGAAATTTTATTAAACCCAAGAAAGTAAGTGATTTAAAACCGGGGGAAGTTTTAGTTAATTTGCCATTTAAGGTAAGAAGTGTTTTTGTGTCAGGAAAAGGAACAATTCACAAGATAAAATCTCACCAATTTGAATTTGAAAAAGAAAATAGCAAAAAAGAGTTGTGGGTATGGAATGAAAAATATCAATTTGAGTTTTTTCAAAAAGCTTATGAGTTTGCTTTAGCTAATAGAGAAGAAATGAGCCAAAGGGAATTTGCTAATAAATTTGGGGTGTCTCAATACACTATTAGTTCTTGGCAGAGAGGAGTAAATTGTCCCCAGTATTTAAATATAGCTGCTCAGATGGAGAGAAAAAGGATTCCTCAAAAGGTTCCAATCACCTTAAATTTATTAAAACTTTTAGGTTATTATACGGCTGAAGGAAGAAGAGAAGATTATTATCTTCAGTTTGTTTTTGGGGCTCATGAAAAAGAACTTTATCAAGATTGTATTAATTCAATGAAAGAGATTTTCGGTGTAGAACCTCATTTAATGTATACTAAAGATAATTCTTTAAGAATTACTTATCATTCAAAATTTTTAGGAGACTTTTTCGAAACTTATTGCGGTAATGGAAGCCATAATAAACATATTCCGGAATTTCTCTGGGATTTACCATCAGAATATTTCTTAAGTTATCTTGATGGATTTAGAAAAGAAGATGGCTACACTTCTCAAGAAGGAAAACTTATTGTAGCTTCGACAAGTAAACAATTAATATTAGAATTAACTTGGCTTTCGGCAATGCATGGAATTAAAGTTGGGGTAAAAAAAGCTAAATTTAAAGGTGGAAGAATAATAAAAAACAAACCTCTTCCCGAAAGAGAATATTGGGTTTTAATAATTGGAAAAACTTCTCATCCTTTTGAAAAATCTAAAAATTCACCTTATCAGTTCAAAAAACCAATAATCAGAAAAATAATAAAAAAACCTTATAATAATTTTGTTTATGACCTTTGTGGTTGCGAAAATGAAGCGTTTTTTGGAGGAGAAAAACCAATTTTATTACACAATAGCCGAGTGAGAAGTTTATTTAGCCAAGCAAGAAAAGTTAGAAAAGCAATAATTTTTATAGATGAAATTGATTCTATAGGAAAAATAAGAGGAGTTGGTATTACCGGAGGTCACGAAGAAAGAGAACAAACTTTAAACCAATTATTAGCAGAAATGGATGGTATTGGCAGTGAAGAAGGAATTTTAGTTTTTGCAGCTAGCGTAACCGGAGATACTCAGGTGCTAATAAAGAAAGGTGGCCAATATAAACTTTTACCAATTTCTGAAGTAATTGACCCATACTACCCAGAAGGTACAGAAAAGATTGAAATATTGGCTGAGGATTTGGAAGTTTTAGGTTTTGAAAAAAAAGAGATAGAAGACTCTGCTCCAAAAAATAATATTTATTTTGGAAACAGTAGTTTTAAAAAAATAAGAAGTGTCTATCGTCATAAAGTAAATGAAATTTATGAAATTGAATATCTTGGGGGGAAAATAAGAGCTACCGAAAATCATTCAGTTTTTGTTAGAACTCAGTGGGGATTAAAAACAAAAGCAGTAAAAGATCTTAAACCAGGAGATATCTTGGTAGATTTGCCCTTTAAAGTTAATCGAGGCATCAAAGAAAAAAGAGAAATTAGAGCTCATAAATTTAATCCAGCATTTAATTTAGAGCTTTCAGTTTGGGAACCAGTTTTTGAAAAATTTGAAACAGTCAAATCTAACTACCAATATGTTTTAGCCCAAGTTGGCAAAATTTCTAAGACATCTCTAGGAAAAATCTTTGGCGTTGATCTGAGCACTATTAGAAGATGGCAAAATGGTCTTTCTCTACCAAGAGTTCTTTCAAGAAATTATTATCAACACAAAGATATTTTACCTGAGAAAGTTAGAGTGACCCCAGACCTTATGCGTCTTTTCGGATACTATGTAGCTGAGGGATATTCAAGAAAAGGAGTTGATTTCTGTCTTAATAAAAATGAAAAAGAAAAAATTGAAGATATTAAAAAATTAATGAAAGAGATTTTCAATTTGGAGCCAAACGAAGAAAAATTTATAACCCCAGGAGCAATTAATATTTGCTATTATAGTACACCAGTAGGAAAGTTCTTTGCCTATCATTGTGGCAAAGGCGCCGAAAATAAACATGTACCCAATTTCCTCTTTGAAGCGCCATTTGAATATTTTAAAGAGTTCTTTAAAGGGTATTTTGGAGGCGATGGTTCTATGGATAAAAGAGATCAAAAAGGAACGGTAGTTTCAGTAAGTAAACAGCTGATTTTGGAATTGAATTGGTTATTCAGAATGCATGGATTCAAAAGTTATATTGATTCCTATATTGTAAAAGAAGGAAGAAAAATCTATAACGGTAAACCCCTTGGAGAAACTATTGCCTGGAGATTGAGATTTGGTAAAACTCAGAATCCAATTAACCCAGAAAAAGCAAGATCTAATATTAAAAGACCAATTGTAAAATCAGTGAGAAAAATCCCTTATGATGGCTATGTTTATGATTTTTGTGGTTGTGAGAATGAAGCCTTTTTCGGTGGAGAAAGCCCAATATTACTTCACAATACCAATCGGCCGGAATATTTAGATCCAGCTCTTTTGCGACCAGGAAGATTTGATCGAAGAATTGTTTTAGATCTACCAGATATAAAAGATAGAGAAGAAATTTTAAAAATTCATTGCCGTAAAAAACCCTTAGCTAAAAATGTAAATTTACAAGAAATTGCTGAAAGAACGCCGGGCTTTTCAGGAGCAGATTTGGCAAATTTAGTAAATGAAGCGGCGATTTTAGCTGCAAGAAAAAACCAAACCGAAATTAAACAAGAGGATTTAATCAATTCAATAGAAAAAGTTTTATTAGGTCCGGAAAGAAAAAGTCATATTTTATCTAGTAAAGAAAAGGAAATTGCGGCTTATCATGAAACCGGTCATGCTTTAACCACTACTTTTTTGCCCCACGCTGAAAAAGTAAGAAAAATTTCTATCATCTCAAGAGGCATGGCAGCAGGTTATACAATATCTTTACCAAAAGAAGAAAAAAAGATAAAACAAAAATCAGAATTATTAGCAGAAATTTCTGTGTTATTGGGAGGTTATTGCGCAGAAAAAATAAAATTTAATGAAATTTCAACTGGCGCTTCAAATGATTTAGAAAAAGCAACAAAATTAGCAAGGGATTTGGTTACACAATATGGAATGTCAAAACTAGGACCCATCGTCTTTGGCGAAAGATTTTCATCTCCATTTTTAGGTTATGAAACAGAAACAGAAAAAAATTATTCAGAAAAAATTGCTGCCTTAATAGATAAAGAAATACAAAGAATAATAAAAGAGTGTGAGGAAAAAACAATGGAAGTTTTGTTAAAACATAACAATCTTTTTGAAAAAATTGCTAAAACTTTAATAGAGAAAGAAGAAATAGAAAAAGAAGAATTTGAGAAAATAATAGGAAGCAAAAAAACCGAGGCACCTGAATCCTTGCCGAAAAAGGAAAATTAATAAGAGTAAAATTCATCGCGTATAATTTGAGCGGTTAATTCAATGGCGGAGCAAGGTTTTATATTGCTCTTTTAAAATATTGGTGCTATAATGAATCAATTAATAAAATAATAATATTATTGGTTCGATTATGGCTAAATTTAAAGAACGAGAAAAAACTATTGCTTTGAGAAAAGAAAAACAAATAAGCTATAGCCAGATAAAGAAAATTTTAAAGGTAAGTAAAAGCACTCTAGGTCTTTGGCTCAGAAATTATTCCCTTTCTGAAGAAAGAATCAAAGAATTACAAAAAACGAGGCAGTTATAGAAAAAATTCATAATACAAAGAGAAAAAAGAGAGAAAAGAGGCTCAAAAAGATTTATGAAGTTCAAAAGAAATTAATTTTGCCCCTAAATGATCGAGATCTTTTTCTGGTTGGGTTGTTTCTTTATTGGAGTGAAGGAACAAAATCCCGAAAAGAGGGTCTTTCTATTTCTAATTCTAATAGCGATCCTGCAGTAATTAAATTTTTTATTTATTGGCTTAGAAAAAACTTAGGTGTCCCTAAAAAGAAAATAAAGGCATATTTACACCTATATAATGATATGGACATCTGCCGAAAAAATTTTTATGAGTTTAAAAGTAATTAGCGATCGATATCAATAAACAAAAATTTTTAATGGGCGTGTAGCTCAGCGGTTAGAGCATCCGCCTTATAAGCGGAAGGTTTTCGTTGGTTCGAATCCAACCACGCCCACTGGGCATTTGGCGCAGCGTGCCCCCCTCTTGGGCTTGTAGATCAGAGGTTAGAGCAGTCCGGCTTTTCACTCGGGCGTATAGCTCAGTTGGTTAGAGCGTCCCGGCCTTTCATCTGGGCGGTTAGCTCAGTTGGAAGAGCGCATACTTGACGTGTATGAGGTCACTGGTTCAAGTCCAGTACCGCCCACAAAAGAAAGGGCGGGAAGGTCTCCCGTTCAAATCGGGATACGCCCACAAAAGAAAGGACGGGAGGGTCGCTGGTTCAAATCCAGCCGAGCCCAAAAATAAAAAACTTATTATAGATTTAAATTATATTGATAAAGAAAATAATAAGAGATAGTTGAGAGAAGGTATATTGAAGTAATCTTAATGCAAATTTAATCTTATACCTCCTAATTTTATTGATTTTTTTATTGTTTTTTGTTATCTTTATTTTATAAAAAACTATGGAAGAAAAAATAAAAGAACTAATATCATCAAATTTAAGAAAAGATACACCAGATTTTAGACCTGGTGATACAGTAAAAGTTTATTTTAAAATAAAAGATATAGTAATAGATGAAAAAAAGAAAACAAAAGAAATTAAAGAAAAAATTCAACCCTTTGAAGGAATAGTTATTGCTAGGAAACACGGAAAAGGAATTTCTGCTACCTTTACAGTTAGAAAAATAGTAGATGGAATTGGTGTAGAAAAAATTTTTCCGCTTCACTCCCCTCTTATTGAAAAAATTGAAGTTATTAAAAGAGGAAAAGTAAGGAGAGCAAAACTATATTATTTAAGAAAAGCAAAAGGGAAAAAAGCAAAAATAAAAGAAAGAAAAACAGAAAAAACAAACAATAACGAAAGAAAAACATTAGAAAACGAACAAGATTCTTTAGAAAATAATGAAAAATAAGTTGCCCAGGTGGCGGAATTGGCATACGCAACTGTTTGAGGGGCAGTGCTCATTTTTGAGCGTGTGGGTTCAAGTCCCACCCTGGGCACTCCGGCAAACGGACGGTTAGCTCAGGGGAAGAGCGTCTCGTTTACACCGAGAAGGTCGCAGGTTCAAATCCTGCACCGTCCACATAAAAATAAAATGCCGAGGTAGCCAAGGTGGTCACGGCAGAGGTCTGAAAAACCTCCTATCGCGGTTCGACTCCGCGCCTCGGCATATAAATCATATAATAAAAAGCGGGTGTAGTACAGTTGGTTAGTACATGGCCTTGCCAAGGCTAAAACGGCGGTTCGAATCCGCTCACCCGCTCTTTTTTTTCTATTTTATTTAATTTTCTAATATTATTTGGTTTTACTATTGACTTTTTAAAAATATTTTGCTATTATTTATTGAATGTTAGAGTCCTACAAAGGGCCGGGAAAGAATTTTTTAAAAAGATTTAAAATTCTCATCGGCTCGTCAAGTGGATTTGTAATTCTATTTTTGATTTTTTTTAGCGAATTTTCTCTATTTTTTCCTGAAAAATTGTCAAATGTACAGGCAGGAAGTTTTGATATAAACCAAAATGAACCGGAAATAATCCCTAAAGTAGGTATTATTCAAGAAAATACAGTTTTACCATCTCTTACACCCACTTTTGAGAAAAAAAATAGTATTAAAAATATACAAAAAATTTATGTAGTTCTTACAGGCTATTCCTCTTCGCCTTACGAAACTGATGATACTCCTTTTATTACTGCTTCTGGATCTATTGTGAGAAACGAGGTTGTGGCAAATAATTTTTTGCCATTTGGCACCAAAATTAAAATTCCAGAGATATTTGGGGATAAAATCTTTGTTGTAGAAGATAGAATGCATTATTCAAAAGGTAATTATCACATTGATATTTGGTTTGAAAATCAAAAAGAAGCGATAGATTTTGGGGTAAAAAGAACCTATATTGAAATAGTAAATGAATAAAAAAACAGGCAAAAAATGCCTGTTTTTTTATTTTTTATTTATTATTTTTAAATTCTTTTTTTTATTCTCCTATTATCTGAATCTGTATCTTTCTTGGTCTTGATCTGTCTAATTCTACAAACATTATCCTTTGATAAGTTCCAAGTTGAAGTTTTCCTTCAATTAAATTAAGCGTGATAGTTGAAAGAAGATAAATCGCTCGACAATGTGAATGTCCATTTGGGCACTCACCGGGACAAAAATTTACTGTTCTTATTTCAAAATTATCATGATTATATTTTATATCCTTTGGAGCAAGTTTTTCTAAATTATTCTTAATATCTTCTAATAATAAAGGCTCATTTTCATTAAAAATAAGGGCTGAACTTGTATGAAAATTTTGAATATTTACCAAGCCATTTTCTATCTCGCTTTCTTTTACAAAATCTTTAATTTGGTCAGTTAAATCTATAAAATCATATTCACTTTTTGTTTGAAATTCTATTGTTTTATTTTTTATTTTCATATAATAAATTTTAAATCTTAAAAAAAGAAAAATCAATTAAAATCCAATTTTGAGATTTTAATAAATATCCACCTAATAACAATTTTCTTTTTTTTTAATAATTTTTACCTCTATCTTTAAAATTTTTCTTTTTATCGGGAAAATTATAAATTTATATACCACTCAAATTTTAGCTGCGAGGCCTGGATTCGAACCAGGATTCTCGGGTCCAGAGCCCGATGTCCTACCGTTAGACGACCTCGCAAAATTTAGACTTTTTTTGAATATTTTTTAACTGAAAATAAGATTGATAAAAAACAAAGTAAAACTAAAAATAAAAATTGTTCTAAAAAAATTAAAGGAAAATTATCTTTGAAAAATAAATATAAATTAAAACCAGATAACCATTCTTGACTTTTTGGACCAATATAAGCTAATAACAAAAATAACGCTATATTACATAAAAAAATAGAAATTAAAATATAAATTAATCCCTGAATTAAAAAGGGACCGAAAAGAAAACTAGCTGGAGCTCCTACCAATTTCATCGTTTTTATTTCTTCTCTTTCTGAATATATAGACAGTCTTACAGTATTAATAGTAATTAAAATAACAAAAATGCTAAAAACAAAAAATATTATTAAAATAAATTTTCTGGTAGTATTTATAAAATTAAATAGTTTTTCAATTATGATTTTATTATCAAAATAAGAAATTTTTTCAATAATATCTTTATACTCTCCATTGCTTAAAAAATTAGAAATTTGGGGATATTTTGAAAAATTTTTCGCTTTAATATTTAAAGAAGCCAAGAAAGGATTATCACCTAATTCTTCAAGAGCTTGTAGATAATAAGAATCATTTTTATGAATCTCTTTAAATTTTTTAAAAGCTTCTTCTTCTGAAATATATTCTATAGATTTAATGTCGGGAATTGTTTTAATTTCTTTTTCCACATTTATAATTTTTTCTTCATCAGTTCCTTTTTTAAAGAAAACGGCGATATCAACTCTTTCTTGAACAATGTCAATTAAATAATTTCCAACTCTCTGAAGTAAAAAAAGCGAAGTAATAGCAAAAAGAGTAATAGTTAAAGTAAAAATCAAAGATAAACAAACATTTCTTTGACGCCAAAATTTTTGTAAGCCAAATCTAAAAATTCTTTTTAAATTTACCATCATATTTTTAAAATTAAAGAATATATTTTCCCTCTAAACTATCTGAAATAATCTTTCCCTGATCTAAAGTAATAACTCTTCTTTTTAAATTATCTACGACTTCTTTATTATGAGTTAATAAAATAACTGTTTTACCAAGATTATGAATTTTCTCAAAAATCTCTATAATTTCTAAAGTGTTATATATATCTAAATTACCAGTGGGTTCGTCTGCTATTATAATATCTGGTTGATGTATTAAAGCTCTGGCTATGGCTAATCTTTGTTTTTCACCACCAGATAATTCAGAAGGAAAACTATTCATTTTATTTATTAATCCAACAATTTCAAGAACTTCGGGTACATCTCTTTTTATTTCATGATCTGAAGCTCCAATAATTTCCATAATATATTCTACATTTTCTTTTACTGTTTTAGAAGATAATAATTTATAATCTTGATAGATTACCCCAATTTTTCTTCTAAAAAACTGCAGTAATTTCGGCTCTAATAAATGAATATTTGTTCCTTCAAAAAGAACTTCACCTTTATCTGGTTTTTCTTGGGCTATAATCAATTTTAAAATAGTAGTTTTTCCCGCTCCAGATTTGCCAATAATAGAAATAAACTCGTTTTTTTCAATTTTAAATGAAATATCTTTTAAAGCAAAAATAGAATTTCCACCTGAAAAATATATTTTACTAACATTTTTAAATTCTATCATAAATTTTTCATCTTAATTTCAGCTTCAATAAATTCATCAATATCCCCTGCCATAACAGCCTCTATATTAGAAGTTTCCACGCCTGTTCTATTATCTTTTACTAATTGATAAGGTTGAAAAACATAAGATCTTATTTGATTTCCAAATTCAGCCGACACTCCTTTTTGCTTATATTTTTCTACTTTATTTTCTAGTTCTAATTGAGATAAACGATAAAGTTTTCCCAACAAAATCTCCATTGCTCTTTCTTTATTCGCTGCTAAATTTCTTTCCATCTGACAAGAAACAGAAATTCCACTTGGTACATGGGTAATTCTTACTTTAGTTTCCCTTTTATTTACATATTGCCCACCAGGACCCGATGCTTTTAAAGTCTCTATTTTTAAATCTGAAGGATTTATTTTAATATTATATTCTTCAACCTTTATTTTAGGAATAACCTCTACTTTACAAAAAGAAGTATGCCGCAATCCTTTGGCAGAAAATGGAGAAATTCTTACTAATCTATGGATGCCACTTTCTTTTTTTAAAATTCCAAAAGCATATTTTCCTTTTACCTCAAAAGTAATTTCTTTTAACCCCCATCTTCCATCTGGACCAACTCCTTCTGAAAAATCTTCATCTAATATTTTTATTTCAAAAGATTTTTTTTGACAATATTTTTGATACATCTCAAAAACCATTGCAGCCCAATCTTCTGCCTCTCTTCCACCTGCTCCAGCCTCAATTGTAACAATAGCATTATATCTATCAAATTCTCCATCTAAAAAATTCATCAAAATTGTTTCTTTTAATTGATTATATAATTTATTTAATTTTTCGGTTAATTCCTTTTGTTCTTCTAAGGTTAAGTTTTGAAATTGTCCTATTTCTTTTAAATCTGATAATTCTTTTTTAAATCTTTCTATTGTTTCAATCTTTTCGTTTAAATTTGACAATTCCTGCGATATTTTTTTTGCTTCAGTTTGGTTTTGCCAGAAATTTTCTGATTTCATTTTCTCTTCTAATTCTCTTTTTTTATTAAAATTAATCGATCCAGATAATAATTCTAAATTTTTTTCCAATTCATTTATTCTTTCTTGATCTATCATAATTGTACCTTTTATATGATTTAGTTATAACATAAAATTTTAAAAAATTAAAGTTAAAATATTGACAGACAAAAAACAGGTGATAAAATATAATAACTTACCGATCGGTAAGCAAAAGTTATTCTTAGAACAATATGTCAACAAAAGAAAAAATTTTAAATACGGCAAGCGCTTTATTTGGAGAATATGGTTATTTTGGCGCATCAATGTCTGACATTGCAAAAAAAATAAATATTACAAAAACTACTCTTTATTATTATTTTAAAAGTAAAAGAGATCTTTACAAAAAAATAATAGAACACGCCTTTAAAAATCTCGAATTACACCTTCAAGAAGTTGAAAAAATAAAAAATCCAACAAAAAAAATATCTAAACTAATTGAAAAATATTTAGAATTTTGCGCAAAAGAAAAAAACATTTTACTTTCTTTAGTAACAAATTTTCCTAAAAAAGATACAGAAATTAAATTTCATATTAAAAAATTAAAAGAAAATTTAAATAAAGAGATTGCAAACTTCTTAAAAGATTCATTTAAAGTTTATAAAGAAAATCAAATAGATATTAAAACCTTAACTAATACTTTAACAGAAATAATGAATGGTAAGGTTTTAGAATCTTCTTTTTTAAATTCAAAAGAAAATTTAAAAAAATCTGCAAAAAAAATTACAGAGATTTTGTTTAGATAAAGGTCGCTTAAAAAAATAAAATATTAAAAATATGGATTTAAGTTCTATTACTTCAAACCCAATGGCAATTGGAGCTATTGTAATCGTTGTGGCATTAGTAGTTTATGTAGTTTATGCCTATACCCAGAATAAATGGCCATTTCAAAAATAAAGAACAAAAGACGTCCTACACCCCTATTTTAGGGGTGCTTTTTTTATTTTTTGACACTCCTAGGAGGGGAAAAATTAAGAAGTGTCATGCAATAGTTTCAAAAATTCTTGTGGAAGGGGCTGTTCAACACTGAGTTTAGTTATAAAGTAATTTAATGCTTTGATCCTTTCCTCGTCTAACCCTATTTTATGAATTGATTCTCTTAATTTCTCAATCTGTAAAAGTTTTCTGGATTTTAGAGGAGAGTCTTGAGTCAAAAATAACTCTCGATACTCTGCTACATTTCTTGCATATTCAAAAAATATTTCTTCTTCTTTGGTAAGGGATTTTTTTGAAAGGACTTTGTAAAGACGCTTTCCCATTTCATCAACTAACACTTTGGGAAACATTACTCTACCTTCCCGTAATCCCCTTTAAAAAATTAGTTAAATATAGAAAAATATTAAAAACCGGAGAATTCCGGTTTTTTAAAGATGTGCCGGAGGCGGGACTCCAACCCGCACGGAGGATAACTCCAAAGGATTTTAAGTCCTTCGTGTCTAGCAATTCCACCACCCCGGCATTTATTTTAATAGGCCTGGGGGAGAATCGAACTCCCGTATGACTCTTTTGCAGAGAGTTCCCTTACCACTTGGGTACCAGGCCTTTCTTAAATTTTAAAATAATTTTAAGAATTTTCAAGCGAAATAGTTCTAATAACATCTATCAATTTAAAAACTATTTTTGGCACGGGTTTCATTTTTAATTTCTTATCTAATATTTTTTGAATTTTATAAATATTTTTATTTAAAACTTCTAAGCATTTATCTTTTTCTTTTTCTGGGAAAACTGCTAAAAAAATGTCAACTTTTTGTAAATCCTTTGAAACATTGGCAGAAATAACCGTAACAAAAATATTTTTAGGAAAATCTATTTCTCTTAAAATAATCTCAGAAATTTCTTTTACCAATAAACTATTTACTTTTTGAATTCTTTCTGCTTTTGCCATTTAAAAAATTACCTCTTTTTTTCGTTTTTCTTCTTTAAAAACTTTTAAAATATCATCCAAATTTATTTTATCTTGAGATTCTATTAACATCCCCACTTCTTTTCCCTTTTGAGCTTTTTCTATATTTTTTTTCTCAATCTGCAAACTCACAATTTTACCGTTTCCTATTTTTTCATTTTCTCTTAAAATTTCAACCTGACATCCCCTTTCCACTTCTCCTTCAATTATTTTTCCGCCAACAATCTGTCTATTTTTACTTTGTTTAAAAATAGCGATAATTTTAATAGTTCCTAACTCTATTTTTTTAACTTCTGGTATCAAAATTTTTTCAATTTCTCTTCTTAAATCCTCAACTAAATCATAAATTACTTCAAATGTTTTAACTTGGGTTTTCGTCATTTTTAAAAATTGTTGAGCTTGAGAGTCTATATTTACCCTAAAAGCAAAAATTTTTGCTTTATTTTCATTGGCTAATTTTACATCATCAATTGTTACATTTCCAATACCAGTTTTTAAAACACACAAATTCACTTCTTCTTTTGGTAGTTTTTCTAAAATAAAACTAATTGCCTCTAAAGATCCTATTACATCCGCTTTTAAAATAAGATTGCAAACTTTTTTCCCCTCTTCTGTCTTATTTTTTTTAAAAGTAAAGAGTTGATTTATATTTATTGGTTTTATATTTTCTTTTGCTTCTTCTATTGTTTGATATTCTTTAAAACGATCTCCTACTGCCAGGCACTCTTCAAAGCCCAAAACTACTACAGGTTGTGAGGGAAAAGCCTCTGATATTTTATTTCCCTTAAAATCTTCCATTGATCTTATTTTGCCAAAAGTAGTTGAAGTTCCTAAAATTTTATTTTCCCTTAAAATTCCTTTTTCTAAAATTAAAGTAGCCACAGGTCCCCTTCTCGCGTCTAAACAAGTTTCAATCACTACACCTTCTGCTGGTACATCAATTTCTGTTGTTAAATTTTTTATTTCAGAGAGAAGAAAAATTAAATCTAAAAGAGTATCAATTCCCTGTCCTGTTTTTGCTGAAACATTTACACAAGGTACATCTCCCCCTCTATCTTCAACTAATAAACCAATTTCTGCTAATTGATTTTTAACAATTTCAGGCTGGGCTTCTGGTTTATCTATTTTATTTAAGGCAACAATTAATAATAAATTCGCTTCTTTAGCGGCAAAATAAGCTTCTTTTGTTTGTTCTTTCACTCCTTCGGTAGCGTCAATTACTAAAATACCAATATCTGCAATTTTTGCCCCTCTTTTTCTAATATTAAAAAAAGCTTCGTGACCTGGGGTATCTAAAAAAGTAATTTTCTTCCCATCTTTTTCTATCTCATAAGCGCCTATGTGTTGGGTAATACCCCCTGCTTCTTTTTTGGTAATAACTAAATCCTCTCTTATTTTTTCCAAAAGAGAAGACTTTCCATGATCTATATGACCCATCACTACCACTATTGGCGCCCTTTTTATTTTATTTTCTTTTATTTCTTCCATAATCTTAATATTTTATTTATAACTAAAATATACCAAATGTATATTCTAAAACAAAATCAAGAAAAATAAAAGAGTAATTAATATTTTATAAAAACTGGCGGAGGAGGCAGGATTCGAACCTGCGATCCACAAAATCGGAACTGGTTTTCGAGACCAGCGCATTACCACTCTGCCACTCCTCCTTTTTTAAGCCGGAGAGAGGATTTGAACCTCCGACCTATCCCTTACGAGGGGATTGCTCTACCACTGAGCTACTCCGGCAAAATTTAAGCGGGATACGGGATTCGAACCCGCGTTACTACCTTGGGAAGGTAGTGTTGAACCACTCAACTAATCCCGCACTATTTAAAAGTATCAAATAATCTAATAAAAATATTTTTTATGTTCTTGAGAATAGAAAAATTATTATTGTTTGTATTTATGCTGTTTTTTTTATTATTAAGTTCTTCATTTTTTAATTCTTTCTCAATATTATTTATTCCCGCAAAAGTAAAAATACGTTCTCCTTCTTTTTTTAAATTAAGATTATTTCTTGCTACTTCTTCTAAATATTTTTCTTGATATTTTTCAGAAAGTTGATTTTGAAGCTGGTCTTTTTCTGCTAATAATTTTTGAATTTCACTTTCTAAAAATTTTTTCTTTAATTCAGTTTCTTTTATTAAATTATAGATATAAAAACCTCTTTTTGTAAAAAAAATTATACCTGAAATTAATAAAAAGAAGATAAAAAAATTTAAAAATTTATTTTCTTTTTTTGCTCTTTTTTTCATATTTTAATTATATTTCAAAAAATTCTTTTTTCAATTTGAACTTAACATTTTTAAAAATACCTCGCTTGGAACAGAAGATATTTGGCTTTTTTCTTTAAGCTTTTTCTTTCCTTCTTTTTGTTTTTCTAATAGTTTTCTTTTTCTAGTAAAATCGCCTCCATATAAAGGCGCAGTTACATCTTTTCTTTTAGCAGGTATATCTTCTCTAGCTAAAACTTTATTTGAAACTACTGCCTGCAAAGGAACGGCAAACTGTTGAGCGGGAAAAACATCTTTTAATTTTAAAATTATCTTTCTACCTTCTAAAGCCGCTTTTTCTCTATCTGCTATTTTTGAGAAAATTTCTTCTGTTTTTCCTGCAATTTTTATTTCTAATTTAACTAAATCTGTCTTTTGATAATGAGAAAATTTTAAGGAAAAAGAACCATATCCTTGAGTAATATTTTTTAAATTTTCATAGAAATCACAAATTATTTCTTTTAAAGGAGCAATTGCTTTTAAGATAATTTTTTCTGAACTAAAGAAAATTATATCTTTTATGGTGGCTTTAAAATTTCTTAATAGTTTAAAAACTTCATCATAATATTTATCTGGAATTAAAATTTCTAATTCATAATAAGGTTCTAAAAACTCTTCAACTTCTCCTTCGTGAGGAAATTCTTGGGGAGAAAAAATTTTAATTTCTTTTTTGTTTTTAAGCTTTGCTAAAAATACAACTTGGGGTTGAGTGGCTAAAATTTCTAAATTAAATTCTTCTTTTAATCTCCTAATAGTGATTTCTGTATGTAATAAACCTAAAAAACCAACTTTAAAACCCTGACCTAAAGAATATTTTTTTTCACTTTCAAAAAATAAAGATGGATCCTGTAATTTTAATTTTAAAAAAGCATTTTTTAAAGCTAAAAAAGCGTCTGGGTTTTTAGGATAAAAACTTAAATATAAAACTGGTTCTATTTGTCGATAACCCTCTAATGGTTTTAAGTTTTCATCGTTAGAAATAGTATCCCCTATTCTTATTGCTTGGGGATCTTTAATACCAGTTTTTATATATCCTATTTCGCCTTCTTTTATTTCCAAATTTGCTTTCAAATCTGGTGTAAAATATCCAACTTCTTTTACTTGGCTTGATATCTTTTTATTTAAAAAATATATTATATCACCTGTTTTTACTCTCCCAGAAAAAATTCTCACAAAAATAATAATACCAAAAAAAGGGTCATATTTTGAATCAAATAAAAGAGCTTTTAATTTTTCCGTTTCTTTATTTTCTATTTTTTGGGGAGGTGGTAATTTTTCAATTATTGCTTCTAATAAAATATCTACGTTTTGTCCGGTTTTAGCTGAAATCTGAAAAATTTCATCTTCTTTTTGATCTAATAATTTTGCCAAATCTTTTTTTGTTTGAGAAACATTAGCTTCTTTTAAATCTATTTTATTTACTACACCAATTATTTTTAAATTTTGTTTCTTTGCCATTTCAAAATTAAAAATAGTTTGAGCCTGAATTCCCTGAGTGGCATCAACCAATAAAATTGCTCCTTCTACTGCTGCTAAACTTCTAGAAACTTCATAAGAAAAATCTGTATGACCTGGAGTATCTATTAAATTTAAAATATATTTTTGATTATCTTTTTTACTTTCATAAATCATTCTTACAGGATGCATTTTAATAGTAATTCCTTTTTCTCTTTCTAAATTCATAGAATCTAAATATTGGGGTCTAAGTTTTTCTTTAGATACAGTATTTGTAAGCTCTAAAAAACGATCGGCTAAAGTAGATTTACCATGATCAATATGAGAAATAATACAAAAATTACGAATAAATTTTCTTTCCATAAAGTAAAAAGAATCAAAAACTTTTTAACTAATATAGGAGCAGTAAATAATAAGCCGAATTCTGTATCGCCAATTGGCTAAGCAATCATTTATCTTATCCTGTAATTTCTTACAGGATTTAGCGAACTACCTTAGCTAAAGATAGTTTGTTCTTGCATCCTGCCAGGATTTAGCCGTTTCACCTATCTTCTTTCGAAGATAGCTCATCCAGAAAAACTGGATGCTAAATACTTCTCAGTATTTAGCGTCTCTGTTCGCACCTCTCACCTTGCGGTGGTCGGGAATTAACCGAGGCATTACCCTTTCTAAAAAGAAAAGAAGATGTTCGGACTTTCCTCTTCGCCAAAAATAAATAATGGCGAAGCGATTGCTTTATTTACTGCTCCTATATTAAATAAAAAGTTATATTTAAATTATAACAAAAAAGAGAGATTGTCAAAGTGATTTATTTAAAACTTCATTTACCAATTTATCTGCTAATTTATTTTTTTCTCTATCAATTTGAATAAATTTTAAATTACCAAAATCTATTTTTTCGTTCCAAAAATCTAAAAATAAATTTTTGATTTCTTTTTCTTTAATTTTATATTTTCCATTAACCTGATTTATTAATAATTCAGAATCAGATCTAATTTCAACAGGTAATTCTTTAATTTTCTCTTTCCCAAATAAAGCTTTTGTTTTTTTTAAAGCAAAAATTAAAGCTTTATATTCAGCTTGGTTGTTAGTAACTTTACCAATGTAATCTGCATACTCTTTTAAAATATTTTCTTTATCGTCTAACATTACAATTCCAATTGCTCCAGGTCCTGGATTTCCTCTGGAACCGCCATCTATATTTATAATTAGTTTTTTCATATTTTTCATATTTTAACTATTTTTTTTAAAATAATCTTTTAAAAATTCTTCCCATAATTTTAAATTTTCATTTTTAATAGAAAAACCAGCTGCGGCTGAATGGCCACCAAAACCTTCTAAAAGAAATTTTGAAGAATCTTGTAAAATTTTAACACTATTCATACCTTTTGGTGTTCTTACTGATCCTTTTGAAATATCATCTTCTTGATGAAAAATAAAGGTTGGTTTATTAAATTTTTGACAAATTTTAGAAGCAACAGCGCCAGTTAAATATAATGGAATATCAGGTCCCCCCTCTAAAATAAAATTATCTTTTTCTTCTATCTTTTCTATAAGTTCTTGGGTTATATATAAAGTTTCTTCATAACGCCTTTTAGCTGTTTCAATCATATCTTTTGCTAATAATTTTGCTTTTTCATAATTTTCTTCTTTTAAAAGTAAATAAGTTTTTGTAAAATGGTTTTCGTTTTTTGAAATATTTAAATACGAAGATATCCTTCTTGCCATTTCAAAATCACTTAAATTTTCACCAGTAGAAATTATATAATCTTTTACTGCTTTTAAACCTGGCCTAAAAGTATTTTTTAAACTTTCTATTCCTTCATTTATAAAAGTTATATTATCGTCTTCAAGGGGCATTAAATCTGCTATCGTAGAAAGAGCAACTAATTCTAAAAAACTTTTTCTTAAAAAAGGAGAAAAATTTTTTGAAAGAATTTTTTCAATTAATTTAAAACACAATCCTCCATTAGAAAGATTTTTAAGGGGTGTATCTTTTTTATCTTTTTTTGGATCTAAAATAATGTCTGCTTTTGGCAACTTTTTTAAAATCTCATGATGGTCTATTATAATAATTTCAAAACCAAATTCTTTTGCCTTTTTTACTTCAGAAAAATTTCCTATACCACAATCTAATAAAATTAATAAAGCAGGAAAATAATTTTTCAATTCTTCACAGGCTTTCAGGGTTAAACCATAACCATCTTGTTCTCTATCTGGAAAATATGCAAAAACTTTATTAGAACCCAAAGTTTTAATTGTTTCTTCTAACAAAATTACAGAAGAAATCCCATCTAAATCTGCATCACCATATAAAATTATATTTTCTTTATTTTTTATTGCTTTCTTTAATCTATTTGAAACTCCGATAATGTCTTTTTCTATCATATTTAAATTTTTCTTTACAGCTTATTTTATTTTCTTGCTAAATTTTTCAATTGCTTCTATTCCAGGCAGAGTTTCATTTGATAAAAAATCTAACATTGCGTTTCCACCAGTAGACACATATGAAAATTTATCTAATACATTAAATTTTTGCAAAGCCGAAATTGTATCGCCACCACCGGCTAAAGTTAAAATATTATTTTGAGAACTTAAAAATTTAGATATTTCCCTTGTTCCATTAGAAAATTTTTCATTTTCAAAAAAACCAAGGGGTCCTGACCAAAAAACAGTTTTTGCTTCAGATAAAATATTTTTCCAAGATAGTATTGTTTCAGGGCCGATATCTAAAACATCCTCTTCTTTTCTTACAGCAGCTGGAGCTGTAATTCTAGTTATAAAATTTTCCCCATCTTTTAAAGCAGAAACAACATCAAATGGCAAATGAATTTTAGGATTAGTAATATCTAAATTTAAAATTTTATCAATAATTTCTTTATCTTCAGGTAATGGTCTTCCAATATAAATGCCCTTTACACTTAAAATCTCATTAGCAGCTTTTCCACCTAAAAGAATATGATCTGCTATTTTTATAAATTTTTCGATAAATTTAATTTTTGAGTTTATTTTTACCCCTCCTATAATAATTACTAAAGGTCTTGAAAATGATTTTAAAATTTTCTGGAGATTTTCAATTTCTTTTTCAAAATTAAAACCTAAAAAACTTGGTAAATATTTTGGTAGCAAAACTATAGAAGTGTGATTTCTATGAGAAGCGCTAAAGGCTTCATTAATAAAAACATCGCCTAATTTTGCCAGTTCTTTTGCAAAGTTTTCGTCTAAATTTTCTTCTCTCACATCAAATCTTAAATTTTCTAATAAAATGATTTCTCCAGGTTGAAGTTTTGAAACCGCTTTTTCTACATCTTTTCCAACAATTTCAGGAATAAAATTTATCTTTCCAAAGTATTTTTCTAATTTTCCAACAATTTGGTTTAAAGAGCATTTTTTTATTCTTTCTTTTAAATTTAATATTTCTTGGGGATTATCTAAATGCGATATTAAAATAATTTTTGCCTTTTTTGATTTTAAAAAATCTATCGTTTCTTTTGTCCTTTCAATTCTTAAATGATCTAACATTTCTTCTTTATCTAAAGATAAATTGAAATCGCATCTTAATAGAACTCTTTTTTGATTAAAATCGAAATTTAAAATTTCTTTTTTCATAATTTTATTTCTTTACCTGGTTCTATTTTACCTTTTTTAAAATTTTTTTGCAAAGAAAGATTAGTAGATAATTTTTCTTTATTTTCTTTTTTTTCTAAAACATCTTTTAAAACCTCTTTTAATTTTTCTTCATCTGGTTTTAATTTTTCTTTTTCCTTTTTTTCTTCTTTTATTTTTTTAAAAGAAATCGGTTTTTGGATTAATAATTCTTCTAAAGTAATAAAATTCTTACCCATTTTTTTTAAGCAATCTTTACAATATACCGGTTTGTTTAGATCTGGTTTAAAAGGTACTTTTATCTCTTTTTTGCAATTTGAACAGATGGCTGTATATAATTTATCTTTTTCTTTTGGAATAATATAATCTCCAGCCCATAAGGCAATTTTTTCTTCCACCTCTTGTCTGAATTTACCATATTTTTCTCTTGTATTTTTAATAATTTCTTCTTTAAAACTCTTTTCTGGTTTTTTAGGAGGAGACAAGGTAATAGCAGAAAAAGGAACACCAGTAATACCATCTACCATTAATTTTATATAAATATTAAATTTTGAAAGATTAATTAAATCTTCTTTTTTTAAAGTTGGGCTAAATTCTGTTTCTAAAACTTCAGCATCTTCTGAGCCAATTCTAAAACAAATAATTGTGCCAACATTACCAAAAATGGCATCTCTTACCTTTTCTTCCAGTTGGGCAATATATTGATGAGCTAAAATCAAAGATAAACGATACTTTCTTGCTTCAGATAAAATATTAGCAAAACTTTCGGTGGCAAAATTTTGAAATTCATCAACGTAAAGAAAAAAATCTTTTCTTTCTTCTTCTGGAATATTTACTCTTGACATTGCCGCTAATTGTAATTTTGTAACCAATAATCCCCCTAACAATCTTGAGACATCCTCGCCTATCTTTCCTTTTGATAAATTTACAATTAAAATTTTTCCTTCGTCCATTATCTGACGTATATCAATTGTAGATTCTTCTTGCCCTACAATGTTTCTAATTAAAGGAGTAGCAATAAATTGACCTATTTTATTCTGAATTGCGGCTGTAGCCTCTACTTCATATCTTTGATTATATCTTGAAAATTCGTTAACCCAAAAAGATTTAATAACTGGATCTTGTAAATTACCCACAATTTTCGCTCGATATTCTGGATCAGCTAACATTCTATTTATTCCAAGCAAAGTTGATTTTGGATATTCCAATAAAGCCAAAATAGTATTATATAAAATATATTCCATTCTTGCTGACCAAACATCAGGCCAAATCTTTTTAAAAACATCCATTAAACCAGAAGCAATTAAATGCTCTTTTTCTGGATCAACATTTTCCATTACGTTAAAACTAATCGGAAAATCCAAATCGGCAGGATTAAAATAAATTGTATCTTTAATCCTTTCTTTAGGAACAAAATCAAGAAGATCTTGAGCAATATCTCCGTGAGGGTCTAAAAAAGCAATTCCCCTTCCAGAAACAATATCTTGAATTGCCATATTTTTTAAAAGTTCTGATTTCCCCATGCCAGTTTTCCCGATAATATAAACATGTCTTCTTCTATCATCTAATTTAATGCCAAATTTTTTATATTGTTGCCTAAAAGTTGTATAACCAATAAAATTTATATATTCCATAATTTAAAACTAAAATTCTTCTTCTAAAGGTAAAAAGGGAGGAGGCGAGATTTTTCTTGCGGTTATTCTTTCTAAAGAAATACTTGGAGTAGAAATTTCACTTGGAAAATGAAATAAAGTAGCCAATTCTTCCGCATTTAAAACATATGTTCCACCAGAATCAGGGTAAAAAGGAGTATATCTTCTAACATATCTTCTAAATATTGCTCTTTGTTTTGAATATAATTTTATTTGTCTAAATAAAGCGGGGGGGGTTACTTTTGTCGTGTTAGTTACTTTTAAACCATTTAAACCAGGTAAAGATAATCCAGAAAGAAAATTTATCATTAACCTTATTCTTGTTTTAGTAAAAACATTTCTTTTACCAACATATACAAATCTTATATTTGTTTCAAAACCATGTTTTTCTATTTTTTTTGTAATTAATTTTATTATCTCCTGTTCAGTTTGAAGCAATTTTAAAGCAGGAATTAACGGCTCTTCTTCTTTTTTTAATAATGGTTCAAAAGGAACTTTTCCATAAATTAACGCCCTAGAGGCTTCTCCTAAAATCGTTCTTTTATCTTCTATTTCTTTCTTTGCTCTACCTGCTATTTCATTAATTTTGTTTTGCGCTTCTTTTACCCAATCAATTTCGTTAGCAAATGGTTTTGCCCTAATTTGAAACCACATTTGTTCTCCTTTATTTAATCTTGACATTCCTTCAACTAAAACAGATAAAGGATCAATAACTTTTTCTTCTTTTAATTCTGGCGAGGGCTCAAAAAACATTTCATAAGTTTTTATAGGATAAAAAGTTTTGTTTAAAAGAGTAATATCACATCCCCATATATCCCAATTTCTATTTGGAATATTTTGGGGAACAGCTTTGGTATAATCTATTACTTCAAAAATTTCCACTTCAGGATATTGAGAATAAATCGCTGATTCAAAAATTTCTCTCATTCTCTTTGGCACTCTTATAAAAAAATGCACTTTCCCATCAATAGCTACTATTTCCATTGAAAAACTTACTAAAAATTTTCCTTCAAACCATTTTTCTTTAGCATTGGGCGGATCATATATTGTCCAAAAATTTTCTATTACCTGCTCCATCGCTTTAATTGGTTTTTCAATATTTTCTGGTATTTTAATTTCAAGCAAAATTGGATTGACATTCTTTTCATACCATCTATCTTGAATATACCAAAGATAATAAAATTTTAAGTATTTAAAAAGTAAAAAAGGTAAAAAAATCCACCACCATCTTAAAATAAAAAGTTTAATTAAATTAAAAACTACTTTAAGATAAGAAAAAAAATCATTAATAATTTCTGTTAGAACCATTTTTTTATCCTAATTCAGTTTTTAGATGATATCTTCCTTGATTGTCTTTTTGAAAATATTTTTTGTTATAAAGATTGATAAGAATAGTTTCTGGTTTTATCTGTCTTTGTTGAAGAACTTTTTCTAAAATTTCCTCTTTTTTTAATGGTTTTTCGCTATTTTTTAGTATTTTAGAAATCATTTCTCTTACCGTACCTTTTTCATATCCCCAATTTTTTAAACCATATATACCTCTTCCAATTAAAACAAATCGTTCATCTCTAATTAATTCATTATGAACAGTTTGTAAAATAACTTTCTTTCCCTGATCAGAAAATAGCGTATCACAAGCTTTTGCAATTTCTCTGAAATGCAAAGGTTTTGCCTCTTTTTCTAAAACAATATAAATTCTATCTCCTATACCCTTAGGAGAAACTTGAGGCCATTGTATTTTTCCATAGCCACCTAAATAACTCTTTTTAATTTGTTTAAATATTTCCAAACAATTTTCTAAAAATTTTTCTTTTTCTTCTGCAAATAATTTTAAAATTTCTTCTTTTTCCAAAAGCTTTCTCTGGTTTTCTAAAATATTATTTAGTTTTTCGTAAATTTCTTTTAGATCTTCAATATTTTTTTCATCTAAATAATAAAAGGCATAAAAATCTTCATTTTCTTTAAATTCAAAAATCTTTGGATTTAGTTTAATTAAAAAAGCGATTTCGTTTTCAAGATTACCTTGATTAAGCTCTTTTAAAAAAATATCCCTTCTTTTTATATTAAAGTTTTCAGAAAGTTTTTTCTCTAATTTTGAAAATATAGCATTTATTTCTGGTTTTTGAAAATCTTTTCTCAAAGCAGAAAAAGCACTATTTTGAATTTGTCTTATTCTTTCTCTTGTCACACCGAAATCTTTACCAATTTTTTCTAATGTTTCCTTTTCAAAACCATTTAAAGCAAATCTACGCCAAATTACTTCTTTTTGTTTTAAAGATAAGTTAGAAATTAAATTTTCTACAACTTTTTTAAGATCTTCTTCCATAAATTTTTTCATTTTGCCATAAGAAATTCTCTTTGTCAATTGTTTTTAAGCGACATTAATATTCCTAAACCAACATAAAAAGAAAGTAAATGAGAACCACCATAACTTACAAAAGGTAGAGGAATGCCTATTACCGGTAAAAGTCCAAGACACATTGCAATATTTATAAAAGATTCGCCCAAAAGTAAAAAAGCAAAACCCCCAGCTGAAAGTTTTAGAAAATTATAATTTGCCTCCAAAGAAATTTTTATAATCTGCCAAAATAAAAATAAATATAAAAAGAGCAAGATAGAAATACCCACAAAACCTGTTTCTTCGGCTATTGCTGAAAAAATAAAATCAGTTTTTGCTTCTGGCAAAAAACCGTATCTTGTTTGAGAACCATTTCCTATACCCTTGCCAAATATTTTTCCAGATCCTATAGCAATTTTAGATTGCTTTTGGTTCCAAGAAATACCATATTTATCCTCTTTTAAACCTAAAAAAACTAAAATTCTTTCTTTTTGATACCCCTTTAAAAAATAAAACCAACCAATAGAAAATAAAATTACCCCTATTAAAAATAAAACTAGAAAATATTTTAATTTCATTTCAGATAAAATTAAATTTCCGATCCAAATAATAATTAAAGTAAAAGCAGACCCTAAATTAGGCTGAAGTAAAACTAAAAAAGTTGGCAAAAAAACATAAATGGCAGAAATTAAAATTGTTGAAAATTGATTAATATTTAAATGTCTTGAGGAAAAAAAATTAGCTAAAAGCAAAATCAAAATAATTTGGCAAAAAAAGATAGGATCAAAAGAAAAAAATTTAAAGTTATACCAGGTTTTTGTTCCTCTAATTTCTACCCCAAAAATTAATACAAAAAATAATAAAATATTAATTATAATATAAAGAAACAAAATTAATTTAAAATTAGATTTTAGAAACTGTAAATTTAAAAAAGTAATTAAAATACAAAAGAAAAAAGAAATTATAAAAAAAATAAATTGTCTTTTAAAATAAAAAAGGTTATTGGAATTTGGTTTTCCATATAAAGATATTAAACCAAATAAAGTTAGTAAAATTGCTGGAATTAGAATTTTAAAATCTATTTTTTTAAAATAAGGAAAAATTAACATATTTTTAATAAAAATTAAGTTCTATTTTCCTCTTCGTATTATTATAAAAACCCGTAGACCAAATGGTTTGGGTAGAAGTTGGAGAAACACAAACACTATAAAAAATATTTGGGGCAAAACTTTGCCATTCAGGATACTTACACTCTCCTTTACTTGGAATATAGTCTCCTTTATAAAGATCAAATAAAATTCTTTCTGAACCTGTATCGGCTGCAAAAAAAGCAATAACTGAATTTCCAATTCCTTGTAAAATTTTTAATTCACTTACAGAAAAATTAATTAAAAATGTAGAAACCACGCTAACTGTAGTAAGCAACAATATTACTAAATACAAAGCCACACCCTTTTGATCTTTTTTTATTTTAATATTGAACATCTAATTGCCTTTGAGAAATTGTTGTTTGAACATAAAAAACCTTTGGTGGATTTTCATTATTTTTAATTTTAGCAGAGATTGTAATTTTCGGCTGCAGATTACCTTCTTGCAGTTGGCCAGAAACAAAAAATTTTATATCTTCTAAAATAATATCTTGTGGCAATAAAGGCAAACTAATTTCAGATTTAGATATTTTAAGATTATTGGATTCTAAATAAAATTCAATGCATTCTCCTTTTGAATTTAAAAATTTTATTCTTTTTAAATCATCACTTACGAAATAATTTAATCTGGCATTACCCGTACAACTTCCTTGAATATCTTTTTGAGCCATTCTTAATGACCTTGTAAGATAATCAAAAAAATAAGAAGTACTATCTATTAAATATCCTTCAATAAGACTTTCTCTTTGATATTTAATAGACCAACTAAAAAGATTTAAAAAACCAACGATTGAAATAGAAAAAATTGTGATAGCTGTTAACAATTCAACTAAAGTAAATCCCTTTTTATTTTTTAAAAAATTATTTCCAATCATATAAATTTTCTTCTACAATAACAGGTGACATTTTTCCAGGATATTCAACAATTACTTTTATATTTATAGTAGTAGAAGATAAAGTAGTAATGGTAATTTTTCTTTTAAATTTAGTTATGGTACCATTATCATAATTATAAAAATTACCAGAAGATAATTTTAAATAAGTGTCTGAAAAAGACAATAAATAATTTTTATTATATTGGACTAAAAAATTACCATCTGATAAATTATTTCTCCAATTTACTCCAGAAAGGAAATTATTGTCTCTAATATTTCTGACAATTTCTAAACCTTCTTGAGCTAACTGAAAGGCTATAAATTTGTCTTTACTTTCTCCTAAAATTAAAATAATTTTAGGAAAAATAGAAAAAGTGCCTAAAACGCCAATAGAGAAAATAGTAATTGCAATAATTATTTCAACTAAAGTAAAACCGCTTTTTTTCTTAAAACAATAAAAATTTCCATTATATTTTTGCTTCATATTATTCAATTGAAATCTTTCCAGCAGTATTTACTTTTATTCTTTTTATCTTTGAAGGATTTTTCTCTAAAAAAATAGCAATTTCACCTTCTGATTTTTGCCAACAACTAGAATTTATACAAACAGAAGGATCTGGTGGTTTAAATAAAATTTCTAAAGAATTCTGACTTAAAGAAGAAATTTTTGTTCCTTGTGGAAGATTAATTTTTCTAATTTCTATTTTATTTGAATCGCATTTTAAAAATAATTGATAAGAATAAGGGTTTAAAGTATCAAAATATATTCCATAACCTTGGAAAATTCCGCTTTGGCAATCTTGAAAATTAGTAGCCAAAGCTAATTCTTCTGCTTTTCTTAAATCTTTAACAAGTTGAAAGGCTGCCCTCTGCAAGTTTAATTCATTTTTTACATTAGGTTGACTTAAAACAAAAACAGAAGATAAAATTCCAATAATACTTATAGTAACTAAAAGTTCTAATAAGGTAAAACCTAAATTTTTCATAAAATTTAAAAAATAAACTTACTTAAATACCAGTTTATAATATTTTCACCAAAGAAAAAAGTAGTTAATGTTCCCAAAACCAAAAAAGGACCGAAAGGAATTTGAGATTTTAAAGTTTTTTTACCAAAGAAAATTAAAATAACACCCAAAAAAGCGCCTAAAAGAGAGCTTAAAAATACAGCTAACAAAACTTTAGGCCAAAATAAAAATATTGCCATAAAAATTGCCATTTTCACATCTCCAAAGCCAATCCAATTTCCTTTAGAAATTAACCAAAGAAAGAAAAATAAAATAGCCGGCAAAAAAGATAAAAATAATTCAAAATAAGAAAAATTTTTTAAAAAAAATGGCAAATTATATAAAAAAGAAAATAAAATACCAATTACTAAAAAACTATCTGGAATAAGATAATACTTAAGATCAAAAACGAAAATTAAAATTAGACAAGAATGAATAATTAAAAGAGATAAAAAATAAAAAAAATTTTTAAAATCGTAAAAAGAAAATTTAAAATAAGTAAGAAAAAACAAAAAACCTGTAAAAAACTCAACTAATGGATATTGAAGAGAAATTTTTTCTTTACAATATCTACATTTTCCTTTTAGAAAAATAAAACTTAAAATTGGAATAAGATCAAAAAAATAAAGAGGATGATTACATTTAGGGCAATGACTTCTACCTAAAAAAGGGCTTTCATTATTATTTAATCTCCAAATCACTGAATTTAAAAAACTTCCCCAGATTAAACCAAATAAAAAAATGAAAATTGAAATTATTATTTCCATTTTAAAATATATCCAGAAAACCGCTCTTTTTCAAAAAAGAGCGGTTTTCTTAATAATCTTCAAAAAAGCCATACAAATTATTGCACTGGAGGACAAACAGCAACATTATTTACACAATAAGAAGTTCCTGCAGGACTAGTAGTAGTATACCCTGCTTTTCCAGTGCTATCTGCACAATACCAATAATTTGTTTTTGCAGTTAATGGAGAATATATACAGGCTTTTGGATCAGGCGCATCTTTTGTAGCAATAGTTGGTGTTCCTCCATTTTTAGTTATTTCTTGACACAAAGATTGCATATCAGTATAGCTGCAAGAAAAACTACTATAATTTCCATCAATTGTATATAAATAAGCCATTATAGCCCTTGCCTGACCTATAGCAGAAACTATTCTTGAATCTTTTGCTGTTTTTGTAGCAGTAGGAAAAGATACTAAAACAACAGAGGCTAAAATACCAATAATAGCAATTACTACTAATAATTCTATTAAAGTAAAACCTTCTTTGTTTTTTAATAAATTCATAAAAATTGAAATTT
>JBAMLS010000011.1:33616-43634 GCA_039793445.1 Minisyncoccales bacterium
TCTATTAAAGTAAAACCTTCTTTGTTTTTTAATAAATTCATAAAAATTGAAATTTCTTAACTATTACTGTAAACTTACTGTAAACCTTCCGGACATAGATAATTTGAACTACAATTCGTAATTGGCGATGTAGTAGTATACCCTGCTTTTCCAGTGCTATCTGCACAATAATAATATGAAGATTTAGAGGTTAATTGGACAGCTACACAAGCTTTATCAGTAGTACCTTTTAAGGTTAAATTTGTTCCACCATTTTTAGTTATTTCATCACATAAGGGTTTTATTTCGTTATAATAAGGGCTGGCGCTATTTATGCAAGCACCTTCAAAATAACTATAATTTCCTTCTGCTCCATACATTTCTGTCATTGTTGTTCTCATTTGGCTTGCAGCAGAAACTATTCTTGAATCTTTTGCTGTTTTTGTAGCAGTAGGAAAAGATACTAAAACAACAGAGGCTAAAATACCAATAATAGCAATTACTACTAATAATTCTATTAAAGTAAAACCTTTTGACATATAAATATTGTTTAAAAAAATTTAAAATACCTTTTAAAAAATTTCGACCTTTTATTTTTATATCTCTTATTTATTTTATCTTACCCCTTTTTTTTGTCAAGAATTAAAAAATTACATTCCCCCAAAACCACTAGTTCCTATTTGCATTATCGGCAAAAAAATAGCAATCACTAAAAAACCAACACCAATTCCTAAAATTATTAATAAAATTGGTTCAATTAAACTAGTAAGGTTATCTGCAAATCTATTAACTTCTTCTTCATAAAAAGAATTAACTTGATTTAATAAATCTTCGATATTCCCGCTTTGTTCTCCTGTAGCAATCATTTGAACAACAAATGGAGAAATATATTTTGGATATTTAGAAAAAATTGAACTTATAGTTTCCCCTCTAGCAACATTTAATTGAGTTTCTTTTAAAATATCTTTATAAGTATTATTTTGAATTATTTCTTCTGTAATTTTAATTGCCTGAACAATGGGAAGACCTGCGTTTAGTAAGGCGCTAAGATTTCCACATATTCTTGCCATCTGAATTTTTTTTAGAAAATCCCCAAAAATTGGCATTCCAAAAAGAATTCTCTCAAACTTTTTTTCCTTAATACCTTTTTTTCTTAAAACAAAGTAGACGATAAAAAAAGCAAGAACAATAGCTATAAAAATTAACCAACCCCTTTCTTTAAAAAATTTGCTAAAACTAATAACTAAAAGAGTAATTTTTGGAAGTTTTTCTTTGAAGTTGTCAAAAAGCGGAATTAATTGTGGTAAAACAAAAAAAGTTAATAAAAAAACTGCAGCTATTAAAACCACAATAATAAAAACAGGATAAATCATCGCGCTCTTTATCTTACCTAATAATTTATAATTTCTTTCTAAATGATCGCCAAGATATAAAAAAACATTGCTTAATTTGCCTGTTGCCTCTCCAGATTTTATCATATTTAAATAAAATTGATCAAAAATTTCAGGATAAAGAGAAAAAGATTGAGATATAGTAGAACCCATTTCAATAGCATTTACAATATTAAAAAGTTTTTCTCTAAAATAAGGATTTTCTGTTTGAATAATAATTGCTCTTAAAGCATCTAAAGGAGAAAGAGCAGATCTTAACATTATTCCAAGTTGTCTTGTAAAAAAAACTAAATCCTTTAAAGTTATAGATTTTTTAGAAAAAGAAAAAGTTTCGCCTTTTTTCTCTGATAAAGAAATTGGTAGAAAATCATATTTTGATAAAATATTGAACGCTTCTTGTCTTGAATTAGCCTCAATAAAACCTTTTTGAGTTCTACCATCTTTAGTTTTTATTGTATAAAAAAACTTCATATATTTTCTGTCATTAACCTTGAAATAAGATCGCGGGGATTAAGAGAATAATTTATCGCAGTTTCTTTGGAAATTTTTTTTGTTTTTACTAATTCTGCCAAAGACTTATTTAAAGGAATCATACCAGCTTGAGCTGAAGTTTCAATTATAGCCGGAATTTCATGAATTTTGTTTTCTCTAATTAAATTTGAAATTGCTGAATTATTAAACATTACTTCGCAAGCAGGTAAAAAACCACCACCTAAAGAAGGTACTAATCTTTGGGCTACAATACCAAACAAAGAACCAGCTAATTGTGATCTAATTTGATTTTGATGGACAGCGGGGAAGACGTCAACTATTCTATGAATAGTTTGGTCAGCTGAATTTGTATGTAAGGTGGCAAAAACTAAATGTCCGGTTTCTGCTGCTGTTAAAGCTGTGGAAATACTTTCTAAATCTCTTAATTCACCAACCATAATTACATTTGGATCTTCTCTTAAAGTTGCTCTTAGAGCCCTCCTAAAACTTATTGTATCTGCGTGAACTTCTCTTTGTTCAATAATAGATTTATCTGGCACAAAGATATATTCTATTGGATCTTCGATTGTAATTATATGTTCTTTTCTTGTATGATTAATTTCATCAATAAGAGCAGCAAGTGTGGTTGATTTTCCCTGAGAAGAGGCGCCGGTAATTAAAACAAAACCTTGTTGGCATTGAGTAAAACGGTGTAAAACAGATGGCAAATTAAGTTCTTTTATTGTTCTTATTTTATTTTGAATTAATCTTAAAGCCAAAGATATATTTCCCCTTTGAAAAAAAATATTTATCCTAAATCTTATATTTTCTTTAAAGTTAAAAGAAAAATCTATATCTTTTTCTTTTAAAAATTTTTCTTTTTGTTCTTCTGACATTAAAAGAAAAGCAAATTTTTGCGTCATTTGAGCGTCAATAGTTTCTTCTTCTGATAAAGGAAATAATTCTCCATTTATTCTAAAAAATGGTTTATAACCTGCCATTAAATGAATATCAGATACGTTTTTATCTTTTATCGCTTTTTCAAAAATATGAAAAAGAGTTTTTTGGTAATCCATATATTGTAATTATAATAAATCTAATGTTTCTTTAACAACTTCTTTTGGCAAAAAATGAGCTTTCACCAAATATTTTTCTATTCCCAAAGAAAAAGCTTTTTCAATATCTTCTTTATTTGATAAATTGCTTAAAATTATTACTTTTGTATCTTTTATTTCTGGTATTTTTTTTATTTCTTCTAAAATTTGCCAACCGGAAAAACGAGGCAAAAGAATATCTAATAAAATTAAATCTACTTTATTTTCTTTTAAAAATTTTAAAGCCTCAAGGCCGTCTCTTATTACTTGGATTTCAATTCTAGAATTTTCAAATTCTTTTGTATAAATATCAATTAAAAATGGGTCATCTTCTATTAATAAAATTTTTTTATCTTTTAAATCTTTTTCCATTTTATTATTTTTCTTTTATAATACGTTTAAACTCTTCAAAAGAAGTAAGACCTTTTACTACTTTTAAAATACCATCTTCTTCTAAAGTTAAAAATCCTTCTTTTTTTGCTTGAATTAGAAGATCAGATTCTGGCGCTTTTTCTAAAATTAATTTTGCTAATGAATCACTCATTTTTAATATTTCAAAAAAACCAATTCTTCCTGAATAACCAGTAAAATTGCATTTTTTGCAACCATTTGCTTTAAAAATCTCAAAATTTTTTGGAACTTCCTTTTTCGCTTCATTTGGTAATTCTTTTATGATTTGAGAAATATAATTTTCAACACTAGGGTCTGGTTTTATTTTTTCTTTACAATAAGGACATAATAATCTTGCTAATTTCTGGTTTATAACTAAAGACAAACTTAATGGAATTAAATAAGGATCTGCTCCCATGTCTATCATTCTTGGTATAGCGCCAATAGCATTATTGGTATGTAAGGTACTTAGCATTAAATGTCCTGTTAAGGCGGCATTAATTGCTAAATCTAAAGTTTCCCGATCTCTTATTTCTCCTATCATAATTATATTGGGATCTTGACGCAAAATTTGACGCAAACCTTGAAAAAATGTCCAACCAATTTCTGGTTTAATTTGTGATTGATTTATACCATCAATAAAATATTCTATTGGATCTTCCAAAGTAATGATATTCACCCCTTCTCTATTTAGTTTATTTAAAATAGCATAAAGAGTTGTTGTTTTACCAGAACCTGTAGGCCCTGTGATTAAAATCATCCCATACGGACTTTTAATTGCTTTTTTTACAATTTCAAGATTAAAATTAGAAAAACCTAATTCTTCTAATGGTTTTAAACTTTGGGTTGGATCTAAAATTCTTAAAGATACTTTTTCTCCTAAAATAGTAGGGTAAGTTGCCACTCTAAAATCAATTTTTTTATCATTTATATTCATTGAAAATCTACCATCTTGGGCTAATCTTGTTTCGTCTATTTTTAAATTTGCTAAAATTTTAATTCTGGCTACAATTGCGTCCAAAATCTCTATTGGAAAAGTTAAAGAAGTGTATAAAATGCCATCTTTTCTATATCTTACTCTTACCTTATCAGATAAGGGTTCAATATGAATATCAGAAGCATTGCCTTCTATCCCTTCTTTTATAATTACATTTACCATTTTTATAATCGGCGCTTCTTCTGCTGATATTTTATCTTGAACTTTTATACCAACATACGCTTTTTTAGCACTTATTTCTTTTCCTATTTTTTCTAAAGCGAGTTTTAATTCTTCTTCTGGTTTAACAAATTGAGGAAAAAATTTCTTAAAAGTAGAAAGAGTAATCAAAAAAATTTCTAATTTTAATTTCTCCTGTCTTGCTAAAAATTTAATTATTTCCATTCCCTGAACATCATCTGGATAAACCATACCAACCTGTAAAATATTTTTTTCTTTATCAATTAAAAAAGGTAAAATCTTATAGTACTCAACAACATCTTTTGGAAAAATTTTTAGAACTTCTGAAGAAATTGTTTCTGGTAATTCTTTTTTTAAAGGTATATCCAAAATCTCGCTCTTTATTTTAAATAACTCTTCTTCTGAAAGGATATTTTTTTCTAAAATTAAATCTTCAATACTAACTCCCCTGCTTGTTTGTTCAATTTTTAAATCTAATAATTGTTCTTTTGTAATTTTTTTTCTTTTTTGTAATTCAGATAATAAATCCATATTTATTTTGCTAAAAATGGGTTTTCTCTACCTTTTTCTGAAGATAAAGAAGGTTTTTCAAGCGGAGTAAAATTTTTTATATTTTCATTTTCAAGAATATTAAAATCAATATTAATCTGAAAAGGAGGTAATAATGATTTTTGCTCAAAATTTTTTTGTTTTCTAAATTTTATATCATAAAAAAATAATACTCCCCAAAACAAAATAATTATCAAAATATAATAAAAAAATTTATTATTTTGTTTATTTTCCATAAATTTAAAAAAATATTTTCCCCCTCAAAGAAACATCTAAAGTATCACCTTCTTGTTTTTTATTAATCAAAATCTCTTCAAAATTAATTATTACCATAGAATTTTCTAATCTTTCTAAAAAAGATAAAAAAGAGCCAAAAGAAGAAGACATTTTAATTTCAAAAGGTAATTCTTTAATTTTTTCTCCATTTTCTGATTTTGAGATATCGCCAAAATTTATACTATTTATTAAAACCCCAGCTGAATTTCCATCTTTTTGTAAAAAATAAAATAAAGAAGGTATTAAATTTTCTTCGTTATTTAAAAAAGAAATTTTTTCTATTGTTTCTTTATAATTTTCTGATTTTTTTTCAATTGCTTGAAGTGTTTCTAAATTTTTTTCCAAGATATTTTTTATATTCTTTTTTTCTTCTAAGGCTTTTTTGAAATCTTGATATTCTTGATATTTTGGAAAAACAAAGCCAAAGAAAAAAACACCACAGAGGAAAAATAAAATTAAAATTAGACTTTCTCTTTTCATAAAAATTATTTAAAAATATCTTCTGATAAATTAAAAGTTAAAGAAAAAGTAAGATTTCCCTCTTTTTCATATGATACATTTGAAACCTTTACATTTGATACTTCTTTTTGTAATTGTAAAATTAAAATTTGTTCAGCCAAGGTTTGCAAAGAATCAACTTTCCCATCTAAAGAAACATTTTTTTGAGTAGCATCAAATCTAAAATTATTAAAAACAACTTCTGAAAGAGTATTGGAAGCAATAAATTTTAAAACTTTAGAGGGAACATTTTTAAAATGTAGATTTTTAGAAAAATTTTTTATTATTGAATTTAATTTCAAAAAGTTATTTCTTTTTTCTATAACTTGGGGGCTATTTAAAAAAATAATTTCGTTTTCTAATGTAGAATTTTCATTATTTAAATCTTTAATTTTTTTATTTAACAAAAAATAACCTACTCCTAAAAAAATAAAAATTAAAAAAGAAAAAATTAATAAAATATTAACAAAAATGGATGGTTTTTTAGGTTCTCTCGGAATAAGAGTTATATTTTCTATATTTTTTGCCATAATTTTATTCAATATTTTCTATGCCAGATAAAGCTAAACCTGTAGCTATGCCGAAAAAAGCGCTAAGGTTGGTTAATCTTTCCTTTAAAATATGGGGGTAAACTATTTCTTTAAAAGGATTAGTTATTTCTATAGAAAATTCAGAATTTTCTCTTAAATATTCGAGAAACCCTGGCATTAAAACAAGACCTCCTGAAATAATTATTTTTTCACATTTTTTTTGATTTTTATTATTAAAATCTAAAATAATTTTTTTTACCTCTTTTAAAAATTTAGAAATAATAATTTTTAAAATATCAACAACTTCCTTTTTTTCAAAAAAAAGTCCTTTTTCCATTTTTAATTTTTCTGCTTCTTTTAAAGAAATTTGTAAAATATCTGAAAGCTGAGAAGTTAAAAGATTGCCACCAAATTCTAAACTATAACTTGAAATTAATTTTTTTTCTTCAACTAAACTTAACATTGTACTTTTTGATCCAATATCGAGTAAGCAAACTGTTTCATTTTTATTTCTAACAGAAGATTTTAAAAGGGCAAAAATTTCAGCCTCTATTCCAATTATATTTAAATTACATAAAGTAGCTATTTTTTGATAAGTTTCTAAAATATTTTTTGGCACTACTACCAATAATATCTTTGATTTTGTCATATTTCCTATTTTTTCTTTTCTAATTGTCATCCAGTCAAAAACAATATCAGATAAAGGAAGGGGGATTTGATGTCTCGCCTCAAATTCGACCGCAGCTGGAATTTCTTTTTCTGGCATAGGCAGTAAATCAATTATTAAAAAAAGCGTTGAAAAATCTGGAATAGAAAATAAAACCTTTCTTTCTTTAAAATTACCTTTCCAAAACATAGTTTGTAATATCTCGCTTGTTTTTTCAATATTAGGAATTAAGTTTTGCGGATCAAAAATTTGGAATTCTTTTTCATCTTCGGAAAGAAAATATTGAGCATAGTTTTTTAAATATTTTTTCTTGCCAAAACCAATAATTTCTACAATTTTAATTGAACTTGTTCCGATATCTATTCCAAGACATTTTTTTCCAATAGAAGAAATTATTGGCGAAACCATAATTTTAATTTTTTTAAAAAATTACTTAATTTTAATTTTTTTAAAAAACCTAATTTTAATTTTAAAAATTTATTTTTAAAAATTTTTAATCTATATTAAAATTATACTATGAATTTAAATTTAATTAAAGAGTCAATATTAAATTTACTTTTTCCAAAATTTTGTCTGGGATGTAAAAAAGAAGGCACATTTATTTGCGAAGATTGTTTATCAACAATTGAAATTTCAGAATACACTTTTTGCCCTTTTTGTGAAAAACCAAACAGAACTTTTTTGGGAAAAACCTGTAAAAAACACCGCAATTTTTATTTAAATGGTTTATTTTCGGCAACTTCTTTTCAAAATAATTTAGTAAAAACTTTAATTTATAATTTTAAATATGAACCATTTTTAAAAGAACTTGCAAAACCTTTATCATTTTTAATTATATCTCATTTTCTTTTAAGTAAAAATGAAATCGTGTTTAAAAATTCTAATTCTCTCATTTTACCTATTCCTCTTCATATTTCAAGATTAAAATTTAGAGGATTTAATCAGTCCGAATTAATTGCAAAAGAAATAACAAATTATTTCAATGTTGAATTTTCTAATAATGTTTTGTTTAGAATAAAAAAAACAAAACCTCAAATAAAATTAAATAAAGAAGAGAGAAAAGAAAATATAAAAGAATCTTTTTTAGTAAGAGAAAATAAAATAATAAAAAATAAAACAATATTTTTAGTAGATGATGTTTTTACCACAGGATTTACTATGGAAGAAGCGGCAAAGGCATTAAAAATTGCTGGCGCAAAAAGCGTTTACGGAATTGTTATAGCAAGAGAGTAAAAATATAAAAAGCCAGAGAATTTACTTCTCTGGCTTACGAGATTTTACTAAAAGAAAAGATAAAAAGGTAATGTCACTCTTCTTTTTATTATTATAATATTTACTAAATGTTTTTTTCCAACCACTAGTCTGTATATTCCGCTTTCTACATTATAAAATATTACTACTCCTTCTTCATTGGTATAAGAAGAATATTTTTTGGTTGTTTTGCAGCATCACAAAGACAAAACTTCGTGGTTGAAATAGCATATCTTTAACAATAATTTTTACATCAGTTGTTGGTTTTTCTTTCACAAACGCAATCGCAGTAAAACAAAACAAAAAAACAAAAACAACAAAAAATAAAAATAAATATTTCATTTTTTTTCACCTCCTTTAATTATATTTAAAAAGAACAAGAATGAACAAGAATATTAAAATATAACCCAACAAAGTTATTTTGTAAATAAATTATAATTTAAATAAAGTTATTTGTAGTTTTCAAAAAGATGAGCATCAACACATTCACCTTTTTCGTTGCAAATTTTATTTATTCCACAATAGTTATATTTTCTGTTTTTATAATTTACATTGCAAATAGAAGCTGGAGTGTTTGAAGCATAAGGATCAGAATTTCCAGCTTTTATAATATATGCCCCTCCTATTTTTGAAGGATCAGAAGGATCAGGTAAAAGAATTTGGACCCCAGGAGCTAATTTTAGTTCTTTCCCATAAATTATTCTAATTGGCTGATTAGGATCTGCGTTTGCGGCTAAATTTAAATTACCTACTATTGTAACAGTCCCTTCTTGAGAACCTAAAAGAACATTAGAGTCTACTACCTGTTGATATTTAGGATTTCCCAATTTTACATCTTTATCAAAAGAAACATCAGTAGGATCTAAATCAGCTGTTTGGCCATATTTTGCTAAAATTTTTAATGTTAAACTTGTTGTTGATATATATGCATCATCAGCATAGGCTACAACATGGGCATTAATAGAAAATATGTAATCTCCAGGCACCTTAAAATAAAAATCTTTTTTTATATTTTTATATTTATCATAATAACAATAAAGCCCGCTTCCATTCCAGCCGCAGCCTTCACAATAACTTGATCTTGCTTTGCATCTACAAGCTGTCCAATCATTACACCAACTAAACCACTTACAACCTGAATAAGTTGTAAAAGTTCCCCCTGTACTTACATCCCACATTGAATTTGAGGTTTCAACATTATTAATTTTTATTTTCCAGTCATCTTCACACACTCCATAAACACCAGCATCTATTTTTGCAGTAATACTAACAGAAGAATTAATTGTTGTAGTATCAGTGCTAAATTGTATTTCTGTATTTGCGCCACAAGCAATTGTGTCTAAACAGCGATACTGAATTTCGCAATTAACAGTTTGCGAAACACACTTATAATTTGAACAAGAATATTTTTTATAACTTGGATTAGAACTCACCCTTTTTTGAGCCATTTGCGAAGGAGCGCAACCTACTTTGCCACAACCTATGTCTTGCCAGGATCCATAATTACAAGAGCCAGATGAAGGACAATCAGAATCACTACAACACTCAACAGGCCTAGAGGAGCATAATCCACAATAGCAAAAAGAGGAAATAAGAAGATCTTCCACCACGCAGGGACAATCATAATAATATGTCTTATTTTCACAATAATCATCTGGGCAACTACAGCAACGACTCCCCTCCCCTAAAGAACAACAATAAGAAGCTTTTGCATTTTTAGGAAAAACTAAAAAAGAAAAAAATAA
>JBAMLS010000011.1:43644-81165 GCA_039793445.1 Minisyncoccales bacterium
AACACCTCGCAGGGACAATCATAATAATATGTGCGATTTTCACAATAATCTGGGCAACTACAGCAAGCACCACTTGAAGGACAACAATAAGAAGCTTTTGCATTTTTAGGAAAAACTAAAAAAGAAAAAAATAATAAAAAAAATAAAATTAGAAAAATATTATATTTATTTTTTATTTTCATTTCTCTTTTTTATTAAATCTTCATAAAAACCTTTCTCGATATGTTTTTTACAAATTTGAATATTTTCTTCTTTTGAAATTTTTTCGCAAATTTTTTCATTTTTTAAAAGATTTGCCATAATATAATAGCAATCATTTTTATCTGATATTTTTGAAATTTTTTCACAAAATTCTTGATTTAAATTAGAAAGAGCTAAACACAAATTTTTTTTATCTTCATCTTCTTTTATATCATCACACATTTTTTCATCTGAAAAAATAAAAGCTAAATAAGAGAAACAACTAATTTTTTGATTTTTATCTTTCACCTTTTCACAATAAGACTTATCTAATGATATTTTTACCTGACAAAATAATCTTTGATCTTCATTTTTTATTTTATCACAAAGTTTAATATTTTCTTTTCCAGAAATATTAGCTAAAGAAAAATAGCAACTTTCTTTTATATTTTCATCATTTATCTTTTCGCAATATTTTTCATTTTCTTTTTTTATGGCTAAATTTTGAAAACATAAATCTTTTTCTAAATTTGAATTTAAAGAATTACATTTTTCAAATTCCTCATCTATTTTAGATTCTTCAATTAAGGGGTTTTTAATTAATTTTGTAAATAATAATTTTTCTTTTTCCTTTAAAACAAAAATGGTTAAACCTAAAATAACAACTATTAAAGTTAAAATAATTAAAAATTTTTTCCTCATAATTTATTTCCAATTAAATTGAAGTGTATTTTGTTTGCCTTCTTTATTTTCGGCTTTAAAATAACTATACCAAATAGTTGGAATTTCGTCTGTTACCCTTATCACTCCTTTCCAGATTCCTTTTTCAGGTGTGCCCTCTTTTAAAATAAGATTATATTCTTTCTCCTTTTTTTGATCTTCGCTTTGAATTACAAAAATAACATTTTTTACTCCTTTTTCATCTTCAACCTCAATTCTTACCTCAAAATCTTCCCCTGGTTTTACCAAAGGCACTCTTCTTGAAAAACCTCCACTTAAAAATACAGGCGTCATCCCGGAACCTGACATCACAGTAAAACCAACAGGTTCATCAGCAAATTTTAAATTATAAGTTTCAGATTCCATTTCTTGATTTTGATTCTCTTTTTGTAAAATTTCTTGATAAGTTTTAACTTTTTTTATTTTTTGAAAATAATAAAAAGAAAAGCCAAAAACTATTAATATAAAAATTATGAAAGATGAGATCAAAAATTGTTTTTTTCCCATTTTTTTCCTTTGATAATATTTTATATTATTTTAAAAATAAAATAAAGTGTTAAAAAATATCAAAACTTTTCTCTTTTCCATTTATTTCTTTAAAAACTAAACTTGCCGTATATAAATCTTGAATTGCCAATCCCGTTGAATCAAAAATTGTAATTTCATCTTTATTTTCTCTGCCAATTTTTTTATTTGAAACAATTTCATCTAAACTTGCAAAAATATCTTCTTTTTTAATTATTCCTTTTTCTAAGGGCACATTTATTTCTCCTGAATGAAAAGCTTGTTCTTTATTATCAACAATTATTTTTGCCCTTTTTAAAATTTCTGGTTCTAATTCTTCTTTGCCAGCAGCATCAGCACCAATTGCATTAATATGAGTTCCAGGTTTTATCCAAGTCATTTTAACTATAGGTTCTCTGGCTGGAGTTACTGTAACTAAAATATCTTTTTGACAAACTTCTTCTAAAGTTCCTTCTTTAATTTCAATTTTCTCTTTTTTTAAAATTTTTGCCAAATTTTTAATTCTTTCTTTATTTATATCATAAACTAAAATTTCTTTTAATTTTTTAACTTTTGAAATAGCCGCAATTTGTGTTATAGCTTGAAAACCAGCACCAACAACTCCTAAAGTATTAGCATCTTCTCTAGCTAATTTTTTTGTCGCTATAGCAGAGACAGCTCCTGTTCTTAGGGCTGTAATCTGAATTCCATCCATTAAAACTAATGGCAATCCAGTTCTTGGATCATATAATAAAATTACCGCCATTACAGTTGGTAATCTCTTTTTAAAATTTTCAGGATGAACATTAACTAATTTTACTCCTGCTAAATTTAAAGTTTCTGAAAAAGAAGGCATTATCCTTAAATCACCATTATATTTTTTGAAATAGAGATAAATTTTAGGAGGCATTTGAATTTTTTCTTGAGAGAGATCAAAAAACGCTTTTTCTACTGCTTTAATAACTTTATCGATTTTAGATAAAGGTAATATTTTTTTTATTTTTTGTTGATTTAAAATAAACATAATTTTCTGCGGAGGGGGCGAGACTCGAACTCGCAAGCCAGAAACTGGCACCGGTTTTCAAGACCGGCTCCTTACCATTCGGAACACCCCTCCAGCGGTGGGTGCAGGATTTGAACCTGCGGGGGACTTTTTAGATCCCCACGGGTTAGCAACCCGCTGCTTTGGACCACTCAGCCAACCCACCAGCTTATTTTTAATTTTAGAATAAATATTTTCTCACGTCAATTTATATTTCCTAAATTTACATTTTCTTTTTTTTATTTTAAAATTATTATATAAATTTTTATTATTTTTAAATTACTTTTAAAATAATTTTCTGTCCCCATAGCTTAACGGATAAAGCGCAACCCTGCGGAGGTTGAGATGAAGGTTCAATTCCTTCTGGGGACAAAACTATTTTGTTTTTATTTTAAGCTGAATATAATTTGGTTCTAATTTTATTAAAGATATTTGAGCTGGCAATCTTCTATTATCATTACCATATCTTACGTTTTCACGATCAAGTTTTACATTTTCTATTCCTATTTTTTGTATTTGAGAAGTATTAATGACAATTTTCAAAGTTGTATTAGATATAAATTCAAAATCTTGCGATTTTCCAGAAAAGGTACCAATTACTTCAAGCGGTTTTATATTATCTATCAAAAGATTATCAGGAATATTTATGATTTCAACCGGTAAAATAAAACTCTTTTGCACATTATTTACTGTTGGATAATTTATTACAAACCAGAGTAAGCTTGAGCTGAGTATTGCAAAAAGAAAAAAATATATTTCTCTCCATATATTTTTAACAAATTTTTTAATTTTTCCCTGAATAGTTTTTGGAAAATCTAAACCTAAAAACTTTGAAAGTTCTTTTTTTAATTCCTCTTTACTATCAATTTTTTTCATTTTTCCAAACCTTACTATATTTACTATTCCTTTTTCTTCTGAAACGACAATACAAAGACAATCTGTTTTTTCTGAAATACCTAATGCCGCCCTGTGCCTAGTGCCATATTTTTCTAATTGAAAGATATCCTCAGATAAAGGTAAATAAACGCTAAATTTTAATATTTTTTCATCTTCTATAATAACTGCGCCATCATGCCCTGGTGAGTGAACATCAAAAATACTTAACAAAATTTCTTCTGAAATTTCACCGTTTAAAATTTTTCCACCAATTATATATTGCTCTATTGATTCTTTACCAGGAAATATTATCAAAGCCCCTATTTTCTCTTTTGCCATTTTAAAAACTGTATTTGAAATTAAATCTAATGTATCAATTTTAGAAATATGAATTTTTTTTCTAAAACCAATCCCCCCCAATAACTCAAAAAACCTCCTTATTTCAGACTGAAAAATAATTGTTAAAATAATAACAAAAGCACCAAAAAATGCCTGTAAAATTCTATAAGTTAAAGTTAAAGAAAAAAGGATAGAAACGCCAAAAAGAATAACAATAAAAAGAAGACCTAAAAATACAACTAAAGTCTTTGTTCTCCTAAATAAAAGTAAAACTAAATAAAAAATAAAAGCAGTAAGAAAAATATCAAAAAATTCTTTCGTTTCTATTTGTTTAAAAAATCTTAATAAATTCAAAAAAATTGGTTTTTGAACTATTAAAAAAATATAATCTACGCTAATCATAATTTTTATATTATTTTCTTTTTTTTATAATAATATTTTGTAAATAACTTGGTAAACTTAACATCTGAGAAAAAAGGTATTGTACGCTAATTACGTGTTCTTTTTCAACTATTTTTACTTCTTTAATTTTAAAAACAAATATTAAAGCAATAAAAAATCTTAAAACACCAGACAAAAAAGCCAAAATCATAATCGGAAAGTAAGAAATTTTAGAAAAATATGGCATTAAAATATTACCAAAAGTAGCTCCTAAAAATACTCCAAAACCATTTATAATATTCGAATAGGCAACACATAAACTTCTTTTTTGAGGAGTAGCTACATCAAAAACAAAGTTTCCTGCAGCTAAATTAAAAGCAGACCAAGCAAGACCAGAAAATAAATTAATTAAAAAAACAAAATAAAAAATAAATTTTTGAGGTAAAGCCAAGGTTATCGTCCATAATAGAGCAACTATCGGAATTAAAAAACTACCAATTTTTAAAGTATAGATATTACCATATTTTTCTGAAAATTTTCCCCAAAAAGGCATTGAAATAAAAGTAATAATAATAGTTGCTATATTTGCCATCATAAATTGAAAATAAGAAAATTTTAAATCAGAAAGCATATATAAAGAAAAATATGGACCAGCAATATTCGTGGAAAAAATTATTAAAGCAATATAAATTGAAAATCTACCATAATTTCTTTTTGGCGCTTCTCTTAAAAAATCAAAAAATGAAAAATAGCTTTCTTTTTGGGGTTTAAATCTAATTTCATCTTGTTTTAAAATAAAATATCTAGCAATAATTTTACTTATCATCGCTATTAAAAAAATGATAAAAAAGCCAAAAAATAATATTATATTTTTTTCTGATGCCTTCTTTTTTAAAAAATCCAATAAAATACCAGCTAAAAAAAATGAAATAAAATAAAAAATACTACCTCTACTATTTCTTTTTCCTAAAAATCTACTAATTTCTTCTTTTTTTATTAAATCACCTATCCAACTTGCCCAAACAGGCACAGAGATACTGCCAAATATCGCGTAAAGGGTATATAAAATAACAGCTAAAAAAGAATAATTTATAGATTTATTTTTATCTAAAAGAAAAAATAGAAAAATTAAAATAAATGGTAAATATATTAAAGCCTGCAATAAAATGAATATTGAAAGAATTTTCTTTCGGCTTAATTTTTCCATTAATTTCCAGGTAAAAAGTTGAGATAAAGGAGCAAATAAATTTGGAAAAGCGCTTAAAAATCCAATTTCTTTAGTTTTACCACCTAAAGCAATAATATAAGGAGCAATATAAGACTCTCCTGCGCCCATGGTAATATTAGTAAAAACTGCCTCTTTTAAAGAATATTTTTTAGATTCTTCTATCTCTTTTTCATTTAATTTTTTTTCTTCTGTTAAATTCATAGTAAAAGAGTATAATTTTAATAATGAAATTTTAAAATAACATGAAATTTAATTTTTTACAACTTAAAAATATAGAAAAATTACCAAATAAATCAGGTGTTTATGCTTTTTTAAACGAAAATAACCAATTCCTTTATATTGGAAAGGCAAAAAATATAAAAAAAAGAGTTTTAGAACATTTTAAAGAAACCTCTTTTAGAGATACAATTTTTATAAAAAAAGTAAAAAAAGTAGGTTTTTTAATAACAAATTCTGAAATAGAAGCATTAATTTTAGAAGCAAACCTAATTAAAAAAATAAAACCTTTATATAATATAGTTTGGAAAGATAATAAAAATTATTTTTTTGTTGCTATAACAAAAGAAAAAAAACCAAGATTATTTATTACCCATCAGATAGAAAAACGAAAAAACGAAAAATCAAAAATTGAATATATTGGCCCATTTGTTGATGGTACTTCTCTTAAAAAAACTATTTTTTTGCTGAGAAAACTTTTCCCTTTTAGGAGCTGTAAAATATTACCTAAAAAACCTTGTTTATTTTATGATCTTAAATTATGTCCAGGTATTTGCAAAAAAGATATTTCAAACAAAGAAATATTAAAAGCTGAAAAAATAAATAAAAACAATATTAAAAAAATTGCAGAAATTTTAAAAGGAAAATCGAAAAATATTTTTTTAGAATTAAAAAAAGAAATACTAATGGCGATAAAAGAAGAAAATTTTGAAAAAGCAAAAGAAATTAAAGACAAATTCTTTGCTTTTGAAAAAATTCTATTAAATAGTAAGATTATTCAAGAAAATAATTATTACAAAGATAATTATTTTAAAATAGAAAAAGAGTTAAGAAAAATATTAAAAATAAAAAATAAAATTTCAAGAATAGAAGCCTATGATGTTTCAAATATCCAGGGAAAAGAAGCCACTGCTTCAATGGTTGTTTTTATAAACGGTAAAACTTCAAAAGAAGATTATAGAAAATTTAAGATAAGGGCAGAAGGTAAACCAAATGATTTTGCTATGTTAAAAGAAGCAATCCTTAGAAGGTTTTCCCATAAAGAATGGGCTTTTCCAGACTTAATTTTAGTAGACGGAGGAAAGGGGCAATTATCTGCAGCTTTAAAATGTAAAAATTATAATTTTGAAACAAAAAAAATTAAAATAATAGCTTTAGCAAAAAAGAAAAATGAATTATTTATTGAAAATCAAAAAGAACCTATTTTATTAAAAAAACTATCTATTGATTTGGCTAATTTAATTTTAAGAATTAGAGATGAAGCGCACCGATTTGCAATTTTTTATCATAGAAAACTTCGAGAAAAAAAATTGACTTAAATTTTTCCTCTGATAAGATAAAAATAAGGAAAATTTTTATCTAACGATAAAAATATGAAAAAATTTTTATCTAATATTATAGCTTGCATTATTACTATTTATCTTGCCACCTTATTTATTCCCGGAGTTTATTTAGATCCCTCTTTAGATAAAATAGGAAGAATAAAAGTCTATTTAATATCAGGTATAATTTTAGGATTTTTAAACTATTTTATAAAGCCCATCTTGAAATTTTTAGCGCTTCCTGTTATAATACTTTCCATTGGATTTTTTAGTTTCTTTATTAATTTTTTTATTGTTTGGCTTATCGATATTTTAATACCCCAACTTTATATCGTTGGTTTTCTACCGACGCTTTTTACTGCCATTTTATTAACTATAATGTCGCTTTTCGTTAACAGATAAAAACAATGAAAAATATTCTTATTACTTTACAAATTGCTGTCTCAGTTTTATTGATTACATTTATTCTTTTACAACAAAGAGGAACAGGACTAGGAACTCTTTTTGGACAAAGTGGTAGTTTTTATTTTCAAAGAAGAGGTTTAGAAAAATTTATTTTTATTTTTTCAAGCATCCTAACTGTTTTTTTTATAATACTCTCTTTAGCAATGTTAATTGTTTCTAAATAATGCCAGATTTTCAAAAATTATTGCTTGGAAAGTCTTTTTTTCTTTTTTTTAAAAATATTGGAATTACTTTAAAAAATTTTTTGAAAAGGCTTTCAAAAAGGGAGAAGCTGTATTTTCTAGTTTTTTTAGTAATTTTTATTTATTCTTTTTTTAATTTATTTTTGCTGATATATTTTAAAATAACTAACGTTGTGCCTACTCAAGGAGGTACCTTTGTAGAAGGCATTTTAGGACAACCAAGGTTTTTAAATCCAATCTATCTTGGAGTTTCTGATGCAGACAGAGATATTACTGAGTTAATTTTTTCAGGATTATTTAAATATGATGAAAACGGAAATATTGTTCCAGATTTAGCCAAAGATTTTCAAATAAAAGAACATGGAACAATCTTTGATATTACTTTAAAAGATAATCTTTACTGGCAAGATAATTTTCCTTTAACAGCAGACGATGTAATTTTTACTATAAATTTAATTCAAAATCCACAATATCAAAGCCCTTTAATCTCTAAATTTGCTGGTATAAAAGTAGAAAAAATATCTGATAATAAAATAGAATTTACTTTAAAAGAATCTTATTTTGGTTTTTTAGAAAACTTAACAGTAAAAATTATTCCAAAACATATTTTTGATAATACTCCACCAGAAGGATTTATTGGTATCGGAAAAGATTTTAGCAAAATTATAGGTTCAGGCCCTTTTAAAATTGAAAAAACTAACAAAGATGAAACTGGAAAAATTACCGAAATATCATTAATAAGAAATGAAAAATATTATGGAAAAAAAACATATCTTAATAAATTCATCTTTGTCTTTTTTGACAACGAAAACGATTTAATAGCAGCGGCAAAAAAGAAAAAAATTTCAGGCTTTTATATTTCAAATCCAAAACTTTTAAAAGAAAACGGATTTTTAGAAGATAAAAAAAGAGCCTTTAAAACAATTTTTATTTTGATGCCACGTTATTTTGCTTTATTTTTTAATCTTTCAGATTCGCAAAATATTTTAGATAAAAATATTAGAAAAGCAATTTCACTTTCAATTGATAAAGAAGAAATTGTAAATAAAGTTTTTCAAGGCCTAGCAAAGACAATGAATTCGCCATTTTTATGTGATTATTTTAATTTACAAAACCCCTCTCAAAAAGAAGAATTTAATTTAGATTTAGCAAAACAAATTCTTGATAAAGAAGGTTATATTTTTGATGAAAATAAAAAAGAAAGAATAAAAGAAGAAGAAATAAAAAACCAAGAAAAAATTGAAAAAGATTTATCATTTGGTTTTAAAGGAAAAGAAGTAGAAAAATTACAAAATTGTCTAAAAAACTTTCCCGATATTTTTCCTTCTGGAGAAATTACTGGATATTTTGGTAAAAATACCAAAGAAGCAGTAATTTCTTTTCAAGAAAAATATGCGGATGAACTATTAAAACCATTAGGAAAAGAAAAAGGCGACGGTATAGTAAAGGGTTTGACAAAAGAAAAATTAAATCAACTATGTTTTCCAGATAAAAAAACAACAGAAACTTTAGAGATAGAAATAACAACTTTAGACAATTTTCCTCTAAACCAAATAGCAAATGTTTTAAAGGAACAATTAGAAAAAGCAGGTATTAAAGTAAATATAGAATTTATAAATTTAGGAGATTTGCAAACAAAAATACTTCCAGAAAAAAATTACCAAACAATTTTATTCGGTCAAGCTTATAATTCAATTTTAGATCCTTTTTCTTTTTGGCATTCAAGTCAGATAAATTATCCCGGATTGAATATTTCAGGCTATAATTCAAAAAAAGCCGACGAATTGTTAGAAAAAATAAGAAAAACAGAGGATATAAATCAACAAAAAGAGTTATTAGAAAATTTACAAGAAGTTATTTTAAACGATATACCTATTATTTTTTTAGTACAACCTAATTTTATTTATCTTTTAGAAAATAATATAAAGGGAGTAAAAATAAATAAAATTATTGAACCCTCAAAAAGGTTTTCTAATGTCGAAAATTGGTATATTAAAACAAAAAGAGTTTTTAAATAATATTTTGTCGGGGTGGCGGAACTGGCAGACGCGCTAGGTTCAGGACCTAGTAGGTAAAACCTATGTGGGTTCAAATCCCACCCCCGACACATTTTGAATTTTAAATTTATGGAAAATAAACAAAAATTTCTCAAAATTATTCCTTTGGGAGGTTTAGGAGAGGTAGGAAGAAATATGACCATTTTTGAATTTGAAGAAAAAATTTTAATCGTTGATATGGGATTAAAAATGCCAGAGGAAAGCACACCTGGTATAGATTATATTATTCCAAATAGTGTCTATTTAAAAGGCAAAGAAAACAATATTTTAGGTTTAATTTGTACTCATGGCCATTTAGATCATATTGGGGCTATTCCCTATACTATTCACCGAATAGGCAATCCTCCCATTTTTACAAGCAAGCTTACAAAAGCCTTAATTTTAAAAAGACAAGAAGATTTTCCCCAAAAAACAAAATTAGATATTAAAGAGGTAAAACCTGGAGATGAAATAGATCTTTTCCCTTTTAAAATATTATTTTTTAAACAGACTCATAATATTCCAGAAAATCTTGGTCTAGTGATAAAAACTCCAGTTGGAAATATTTTACATACTTCAGATTTTAAATTTGATCAAAATCCAATTAATGATACACCTACTGATTTTGAAAATTTAAAAGAATTGGCGAAATTAGATATTTTAATTTTAATGTCAGATTCAACAGGGGCTGAAAATGAAGGACATTCTTTATCTGAACAACAAATTTTTGAGAATTTAGAAAAAATATTCATTGAATCAAAAGGAAGAATCATTGTTTCTACTTTTGCCTCGCATATAAATAGAATTACTCAAATTATTTCTTTGAGTGAAAAATATGGAAGAAAAGTATTTGTAGCGGGGAAAAGTATGAAAGATAATGTTGAAATAGCGAGAAATTTAAAATATATAAAAACAAAAAAAGGCACCTTCCAAAAAATAGAAGATATTAATAAATTTGAGGATGAAAAAATAACTCTTTTGTGCACAGGAGCCCAAGGCGAACCAGATGCAAGTTTAATGAAAATTACCTCTGGTGAATTTAAATTTTTTCAAATTAAAAATGGAGATACCGTAATCTTTTCATCTTCTGTTATACCAGGTAATGAAAGATCTGTCCAAAATTTAAAAGATAATCTTTATCGCCAAGGGGCAAAAGTTTATCATTATCAAATGATGGATATTCATGCTTCAGGTCACGCTTATCAAGAAGAGTTAAAAGAAATGATAAAAATTATTAAACCTAAATTTTTTATTCCTATTCATGGACAATATTCAATGCTAATAAAAAATATAGAATTAGCCCAAGAAGTCGGTTTAAAACCAGAAAATACAATTTGCGCTGAAAATGGTCAAGTAATTATTGCAACAGAAAATAAAGTGTATATTTCAAAAGAAAAAGTTCAAGCAAATTATGTAATGGTAGATGGTTTAGGCATTGGCGATGTCGGCGAAGTAGTATTAAGAGATAGACAAGCATTAGCCAAAGATGGAATTTTTGTTATTATAGCTGCTATAGAACGCGAAACTGGAAGAGTAAAAACTTCACCTGATATTATTTCAAGAGGTTTCGTTTATTTAAGAGAATCAAAAGAATTGTTAAAAGAAGTAAGGAAATTAGTTATAAAAATAATTGAAAGAGCGTCTGTTTCTGGCGGCGCTGTTAATTGGACATTTATTAAAGAAGAAATAAAAGAGAAAGTTGGCGCTTTTTTGTTTCATAAAACAAAAAGAAGACCTATGGTAATTTCAGTAATAATAGAAGTTTAAATTAAGATAAAAGAATCTTTTTAATCTCCTCTAATTTTTCTTTTAAAATATCTTCTGATTTCGCTTCAACATTTAGCCTTAAAAGATTTTCTGTATTAGATGGCCTTACGATAAACCACCAATCGGGAAAATCTATTCTTAATCCATCTAAAGTATTTATTTTGCCATTTTTATATATTTCTTTTAATTTTTCTATTTTTCCTATTTTATCCTCAATTTCAAAATTAATTTGACCTGAATTAAAATATTTTTTAAAAGGCGATATAATTTCAGATAATGGTTTTTTTTCATTATCTAGTATTTTTAATATTAAAAATAAAACAAAAATTGGAGCTTCGCAAAAATTATGCTCCCTAAAAAAGAAGTGCCCTGAGTATTCACCGCCAAAAATTGCATTTTCTTTTATCATTATTTCCTTTACAAAAATATGTCCTATTTTGGTCACAATTGGTTTACCACCATATTTTTGAACAGTCTCTTTTAAAATATTGCTTGAACAAATATTATAAACGATTTTTGAATTAGGATAATGTTTTAATAATTCTTTTGAAATTAAACTGCTTATAAAATCTGGCGGAATTAACTCTCCTTTTTCTGAAACAAAAACTATCCTATCTCCATCGCCATCAAAAGCTACACCCAAATCCGCCTTTTCCCTTTTAACTGTTTCTTTTAATACTTCAAGATTTTTTTCTTCTATTGGATTTGGTAAATGATTTGGAAAAGAACCATCTAATTTAGAAAAAAGGTTCAAAATTTTACAGGGAAAAATTTTCTTTATCTCTTTAATATATAATCCCGAAACGCTATTTGCTGTATCAAAAACAATTTTTTTTCCTTTAAGAAAATTAAAGTTAAATCCTTTTTTATTAAATTTAAAAAATTTATTTAAGATACTTAAATCTTTTTTAATTTTACTCTTACTTTTTTTAGGTTTAAAATTATCTAATTTTCTTATGATATCTTTAATCTCTTCTATCCAATTTTCTTTTCCAATTTCTATTACTTTTTCTCTAACTATTTTTAGACCATTATCTTGAGGCGGATTGTGAGAAGCCGTAATTTGAATGCCCCCTGCAGCTTCTAATTTCCAAACAGCAAAATAAAAAACAGGAGTGGGGTTTAAACCAATATCAATTATATCTACACCCTCATTTTTTAAGCCTGAAATTACTTCTTTTTTAAGACTAGGAGAAGATAATCTATTATCTGAGCTTATAATTATTTTAGGATTTTTTTTGTATTGTTTTTTTAAAAAGATAGCTAAAGCCCTGGCAATTTTAAAAACTGTTTCTTCATTTATTTCTTCTGGATATTTACCCCTAATATCATAGGCTTTAAAAATTTTTTCATTAATTTCTGACATATATTTTATTTATTTTATGACCTTTATTAATTTTATTTTAATTTCTTTATTCCTTTTTTTCAACTTTTCTTTAATTTTTAACCCAAATTTATTTTCCCTAAAGAAAAGATAAAAACTAAAAAAATAAAATAAAAAAAATAAACAAAAAAAGAGCAAAAAAACACCCATTCAAATGTTCTCATAAAACACTCCCGATCGAGAGTGTCTTATGGGATTTTGTGGTTTTAGTATGGGATTTTGTGGTTTTAATCTTGTTATTTTTCTTCTTTTTTTATTTTTCAGTTTTTTGTTTTTAATAACACTTGACAGTAGTATAAAGAAATTTTTATCAATTCTTCATAGATTGACTTTTAATAATTTTTTTTATATCATACAAAATATATGAGAAGTTATAATTTAACATTTTTAATTACAACTAAACTATCTGAAGAAGAAGCAGAAGAATATATAAAAAAAATAGAGTCTTTAATTTCCCAAGAAGGTTCTATTTTAAATTCAGAATTAAAGAAAAAAATAAATTTAGCTTACGAGATAAAAAAACAAAAAGAAGCTTTTTTAAAATCAATAGATTTTACTTTTCCCGAAGATAAAATTTCTGACTTAAAAAATAGCCTTCAAAAAGAAGAAAATATTTTAAGGTTTTTAATTAATAAAATATGAATTTAAACAAAGCTTTTATTTTAGGAAATGTAACCCAAGATCCCATTAGAAAAAGTTTACCTTCTGGAATGACGGTAGTAAATCTTGGAGTTGCCACAAATAGATTTTATATAGATAAAACTGGTCAAAAAAATAAAGAAACAGAATTTCATAATATTGTTTTATTTGGAAAATTAGCTGAAATTGCTTCACAATATCTTATAAAAGGTTCATTAGTTTTTATAGAAGGCAGAATAAAAACAAGAACATGGGAAGATCAATCTGGCCAAAAACATATCAAAACAGAAATCATTGGAGAAAAATTGCAATTAGGACCTAAACATTCATTCCAAAACAATAAAACTGTCCCTCTATCCGATAAGGATATTCCAATTATCGAAGAAGAAGAACCAGAAATTAATATTGATGATATTCCTTTTTAATTTAAAAATATGAATTGTCCACTTTGTCAAAGAAATATTCAAAATATTAATTTTAAAGACAAAAAATTATTAGAAAATTTTTTATATCAAAATGGAAAAATAAAACCCAGAAAAAAAAGTGGGCTATGCGCTTTGCATCAAAGAAAACTTAAAAAAGCGGTAAAAAAAGCTCGCTTTTTAGCAATTTTGCCTTATATAAAGTTAGAGTAAATTAAAATCCTTCTTTTTTCGCTTTTTCAATAATTTTTTCTCTTATTTCTTTTTCTAATTCTGAGTTTTCAGCAAAAAATTTTTTTGCTTGTTCAACATTTTGACCTATTTTTTTATTTCCGTATTGAAAATAAGTACCTGACTTTTGAATTATATTATACTTTTGGCCTAAATTTAATAAATCTGCTATTTTTGATATACCTTCATTATAATAAATATCAAACTCTGCTTTTTTAAAAGGAGGAGCAACTTTATTCTTTACAATTTTTGCCACAATTCTTGAACCTACAATATCTTCTCCTTTTTTTATTTGAGCTGATCTTCTTAATTCTATTCTCACTGAAGAATAAAATTTTAACGCCAAACCTCCTGAAGTAGTTTCTGGATTACCAAACATAACACCAATTTTCATTCTTATTTGATTTAAAAAAATTACTAAAGTTCTTGTTTTAGAAACAATAGATGATAATTTTCTTAAAGCTTGACTCATTAATCTAGCTTGAGTACCTATAAATTGATCCCCTATTTCGCCTTCTACTTCTATTTTGGGAGCTAAAGCAGCAACTGAATCTACTACAATTACATCAATTTCTCCTGATCTTACCAAGCTTTCTACTATTTGAAGCGCTTGTTCAGCTGAATCTGGTTGAGAAATTAATAAATCTTCTACATTAACTCCTATTTTTTTAGCATATTCTGGATCTAAAGCATGTTCAACATCAATAAAAGCGCCTACTCCACCATCTTTTTGAGCTTGAGCTAAAATAGAAAGAGCCAAAGTGGTTTTACCAGAACTTTCGGCTCCATATATTTCTATAATTCTACCTCTGGGAACTCCCATAACCCCCAAAACCAAATCCAAAGATAAAACGCCAGTTGAAATAACATCGCAACTTGCTGGTTTCATTGTATCCAATTTCATAATAGCTCCTTCTCCAAATCTTTCTTTTAATTCATCTAATGTTTCTTCTAAATTTTTTAACTTTTTATCTTTTTTCTTTACCATATTTTAAAAAATTAAAGTTTTACCCAATCATTATCTTCTTCGCTTTCAATATTTTCTTCATTTTCTTCCTTTAATTGACCTTTTTCCTCTTCTTGAGGAGAAAAATTATGGTTTTGATTATTTTCTTCTTTTATATAAACCTCTCTTGGTTTAGCGCCCAAAGCAGGACCAATTACTCCCCTTTCTTCTAAAATATCTAAAAGCCTAGCTGCTCTCGCATATCCTATTTTTAATCTTCTTTGAAGTAAAGAAGCAGAAGCCTTTTGATAGAAAATAACAGTTTTTTTTGCTTCTTCGTATAATGGATCATCATCCTCTGAAAATTCTGTTTCTTGTTGAATAACATTCTTAATTTCTTGTAATTTTAGAAAAGGTAAATCCTCAAAAGAATTTTCTTTTTGAATAAAATTTACAATTTTTCTTATTTCGTCTACGCTAATAAAGGCGCCTTGCGCTCTTTTTGGTTTAGCAAACTGAGAAGTTTGAAATAATAAATCTCCCTTACCTAATAATTTTTCAGCTCCTGCTGTATCCAAAATTGTTCTTGAATCTATTTGAGAAGCGACCTGAAAAGCAATTCTTGAAGTAATATTTGCCTTTATTAAACCTGTAATTACCTCTACCGATGGCCTTTGGGTGGCTAAAATAAGATGAATACCAACTGCTCTGGCTAATTGGGCTAACCTTACAATAATTCCTTCTATTTCTTTTCCTTTTGCCGCCATTAAATCTGCTAATTCATCAATAACTACCACAATATAGGGCATTTTTTCAAATCCTTCTTTTTGCATTTTTGGCGTTTCTTTAATCTTTTTGTTATAAATAATAATATCTCGACAATTTGCTTCTTGTAAAACCTCAAATCTTCTTTCCATTTCCTGAACTAACCAACTCAAACATAAAAGAGCTGACTTTGCATCTAAAATTACTGGAGTTAGCAAATGGGGTAGATTATTATAAATAACAAACTCTACTCTTTTTGGATCTATTAATACTAATCTTAAATCTCTTGGCGAATTTCTATAAATTAAACTTATAATTATTGAATTCAAACAAATTGTCTTACCAGAACCCGTACTTCCTGCAACTAATAAATGAGGCATATCCTCTATGTTAAGAAAAATAGGATTTCCCACCACATCAGTGCCTAATACAAATTCTAATTTATTTTTTGATTTTAAAAATTCATCTTTTAAAAGCAAAAATCCTAATTTAATTTTCGCTCTTTGATTATTTGGTATTTCAATACCAACTAAAGATTTTCCCGGAATAGGCGCTTCAATTCTTACAGAATGAGCAGCCAAAGATAAAGCTAAATCATTAGCTAAAGAAACAATTTTAGAAAGTTTTATCCCTTCGGCAGGTTTTAAGGTATATTGAGTTACCGTTGGACCGACATTTACATCCTTCATTTCAACTGGAATACCAAAATTTTCAAGAGTTTTCTGAATAATAAATGATTTATTTTGAATATCAAAACTTTGAGGTTTCTCTTGGGTTAAATCAAACAAAGAAGCGGGAGGAATTTTATATTCTTCTTCTATATTTTTTTGAATATTTTCATTTGCTTGTTTAATTAATAATTCTTTTTTAGTAGTTAAAAAAGAAATAGGATGAATTTCTACTTTCTTTTTAGGGATTAGTGTTTGTAATTGTTGTTTTATTTTTTGATCTTTTAAATTAGTTATTTGCGTATTTTTTTCTTCTTTTAAAACTAATGGTTTTGGAGTAAATTCCCAAATAATAATACCACCAGTTAAAATGAGAGTTAAAAAAAGAATTTTGGTAACTGTGCTCCCAAAAAAATTAATAATAGGAAAAGCGGCAAAATACCCTAGCCAACCCCCTAATTTTTTTTCAAGACCACCAAGCGTAAAAATGCCGCATAATCCAACTATAATTAATAAAAAACCGATAATAATTGGCGTAAATATTCTTTTTCTTTGATAATTTAAAAATAAAAAACCAGCTAAAATTAAAAATAAAGGCAAAAAATAGACAACATTTCCAAATATTTTATTTAAAATAAAATATAAAAAATCTCCAGCCCTACCTGCTTGACCAAAGATTGATAAAAATACAAGAAGAGACAAAAAAACAAATAAAATTGTGGCCATCCATCGTTTTAGGCGCGAGGTTAATATTGGGTAAGAATTTTTTGCTTCATTTTTATTTCTCAACCTATTATTATCTTTTTTATTTTTTCGCCTTTTCATTCTTTTCTAAAAACCTCCTTGCTCCAGTACCTGCTGGAATTAATCTTCCTATTATAACATTTTCTTTCAATCCTCGCAAAAAATCTTCTTTTCCTTCTAAGGCAGCAGAAATTAATACTCTTGATGTTTCCTGAAAAGAAACAGCCGATAAAAAGCTTTCAGAACTTAAAGCTACTTTAGAAATACCTAAAATAATTAGTTTTCCTTTTGGTGGTTTTTTATTTTCTTTTTCAAGTTCATGTTTTGTTTCAATAAATTGAGCCCGAGAAATAATTTGTCCTGGTAATAAATCGCTATCTCCAGAATCAGTAATTTTTACTCTTGAAAACATTTGTCTTATAATTATTTGAATATGTTTATCATGAACATTTATACCTTCAGTTACATAAATCCTTTGAATTTCTTTCAAAATATATTTTTGTACTTCTTCGAGAGAGCTTAATTTAAATAATTTTCTTAAATCTAAATTTCCAGAAGTAAGTTGTTGTTTAGGTTCAATTTTATCACCTTCTTTAACAAGAATTTCTACATTCAAAGGAATAGGTACAGTTACTAATACCTTTTTTTGGTTTTTCTTTACTTCTAATTTCATTATTCCATCTTTTAAATTAATTTCTTTTACTACGCCGCTATAAGGAGAAATTAAAGCCTCTTGTTTTGGTTTTCTTGCCTCAAAAAGTTCTTCTACTCGAGGAAGACCTTGAGTAATATCGCTTTTGCTAGCTACTCCTCCTGTATGAAATGTTCTTAAAGTTAATTGAGTTCCAGGTTCTCCAATAGATTGAGCGGCAACTATACCTACAGCATCATATAAATTTGCCATTTTATTTCTTCCCAAATCCCAACCATAACATTGTCTGCATACACCTCTCAATGCTTTACAAGTTAAAGGAGATCTTACTCTTACTGCTTGAATTGAATCGTCTATTTCTACTTCTTTTGCCGCTTCTTTTGTAATTACTTCATTCTTTCTAACAATAACTTTTCCTTTACTATTTTTAATATCTTCTAAAGAAACTAAACCAACAATTTTGTATCTAAAAGATTGTCCTATTTCTTTTGCTTCTTCTTTTTTGATTTGAATTCCTTTTTTATCACCGCAATCCTCTTGAGTAATTAAAACCTCATGACTTACATCAACCAATCTTCTTGTAAGATAACCAGCAGCTGAGGTACGTAAAGCGGTATCTGCTGTCCCCTTTCTGGCACCATGAGTAGAAATAAAATACTCTAAAATACTAAATCCTTCTTTAAAAGAATGCAATATAGGAAGATCAATAATTTTACCAGATGGTGAAGTTACTAATCCCTTCATTCCTGCCATTTGAATTGGTTGAACCCATGAACCCCTTGCTCCCGAATCAATGATTGAATAAACAGACCCGTCTTTTGGCAATGTTTTTGGGACTAATTTTCCAACCTCTTCTTTTACACCTTGCCAAATTTGAATTTTTTTATTAATAAATTCTTGATCAGATAATAAACCATTAAGATATTGCTCTCTTAAAGCCCCAATTTCTTCTTTGGCTTTTTTAATTATTTCTCCTTTTTCTTTGGGGATTACTAAATCATCCATACCCCATGTTAACCCAGATAAAGTAGAATATTCAAAACCAAGTTCTTTTATATTATCTAAAGTTTCTTGAACAATATTTTCTGGATATTCTTCAATAATTTTTTCAATAACTTTTGCTAATTTTTTTGAATTAAGTTGTTCATTTATATAATCAAAGCTAGAAGGTAATACTCTATTAAAAATTAATCTTCCTAAAGTTGTTTCTAAAATTTCATTTTTTTCATTTAAAATTTTTATTTTTGCCCTTATGTCGATAACTTTCTGACTAAAAGCCAATAAAGCTTCTTCTATATTAGAGAAAATTTTTCCTTCACCTTTTGCTTTTTCTTTTTCACCCGTTAGCCAATAAATACCAAAAACTATATCTTTTGAAGGATTAACTATAGGGTCTCCATTTGCTGGTTTTAAAAGATTATTTGAAGAAACAATAATATCTCTCGCCTCTTCTTGAGCTTCTTTGGAAAGTGGCAAATAAACTGCCATTTGATCGCCATCAAAATCAGCATTAAAGGCTGTGCACACTAAAGGATGTATTTTTAAAGCTAATCCTTCTACTAAACGTGGCAAAAAAGCCTGAATACTTAATCTATGCAAAGTTGGCGCTCTATTTAACAAAACATATTTATTTTCAACAACTTCTTCTAAAGCAGCCCATACTTCATCAATACCATCATCAATTAAACGAGAAGCGCCTCTAACATTAAAAGCTAATTCCTTATCTAAGAGTTTTTTAATAACAAATGGCCTAAAAAGTTCTAAAGCCATTACTTTTGGCAAACCACATTCATAAAGTTTTAAAGATGGTTCTGGCACAATAACTGATCTACCAGAATAATCTACTCTTTTACCTAAAAGATTTTTTCTAAATCTTCCTTGTTTTCCAGTTAAAATATCAGCTAAAGATTTTAAGGCTCTTTTACCACCCGTACTTGCTTTTACTACTTGGGTTTTTCTTATCTTATTATCTAATAATGCATCGACTGCTTCTTGAAGCATCCTTTTTTCGTTTCTTACAATAACCTCTGGCGCACCAACTTCTAAAAGATATTTTAATCTATTGTTTCTATTTATTACTCTTCTATATAAATCATTTAAGTCAGAAGAAGCATATCTACCACCATCTATTTGAACCATTGGTCTTAAATCTGGAGGCAAAACGGGTAATACTTCTAAAAACATCCAGTCGGGTCTTATTTTCGCTTTTATCATTCCATGTAATAATCTTAATTTTCTAAGAATATCTTTTTGTTCTTGTGAAGATTTTATTTTTTCTAATTTTTCTTTTAAAATACTTGCTTCTTTTTTAAGATCAACTTTTTCTAATAATGATTTTATTGCCTCTCCCCCTGTTTCTGCTTTAAACATCTCACCATATCTCAATGAAAGATTTCGATAATCTACTTCAGAAATAATTTTTTTAGGAACTAACTGATTTATTTCTTGAAACCTTAAATCAACCATTCTTGTAATGTTTTTTATTTCCTCATTTCTTTTTTCTTTATCAGAAATAATCTTTTTAATATTTTCTATTTTTGCTTTTTTTTCTTTTTCAATTTCTTGAATAATTTTCTTTTTTATTTCCTCATCTACATAAGTTATAATATAAGCAGCAAAATAAATTACTCTTTCTAATTGTTGACTCGGAAGATCTAAAACCATTCCTATTCTAGAAGGTACTCCCTTTAAAAACCAAATATGAGCCACCGGGGCGGCTAGTTTTATATGCCCCATCCTTTCTCTTCTTACTTCAGATTTAGTAACTTCAACACCACATCGATCACAAATTATTCCTTTATATCTTGGACCCCTATATTTTCCACAATAACATTCATAGTCTTTTGTTGGCCCAAAAATTCTTTCATCAAATAAACCATCTTTTTCTGGCCTTTGGGTGCGATAATTTATTGTTTCTGCTTTTGTTACCTCACCATGCGACCAACTCAAAATCTCTTCTGGCGAAGCCAATTTTATCCTTATCGCTTTTATATCTTCAACATTCATAATTTTTAAAAATTATTAAAATTTTATTTCAACATTTAAAGCCAAGGACTTTAATTCAGCTAATAATAAACTAAAAGAGGCAGGAATATTGGGATTTTTTATATCTTCTCCTTTTAAAATCTTTTCGTAAGTTATTGCTCTTCCCTGAACATCATCTGATTTTATAGTTAACATTTCTTGCAAATTATAAGCAACCCCATAACCTTCTAAAGCCCAAACTTCCATTTCTCCAAATCTTTGACCGCCGAATTGGGCTCTTCCTCCTAAGGGTTGTTGGGTAATTAAAGAATAAGGGCCAATTGATCTGGCATGGACCTTGTCTTCTACTAAATGAATTAATTTCATAATGTACATATAACCTACTGTAATTTCTTCAGGAAATGGTTCTCCTGTTTGTCCATCAAACAAAACAACTTTTCCGTTTTGAGGTAATCTGGCATTTTTAAGTTCTTCTTTAATATCTTTTTCTGTAGCCCCTAATAATCCTGGCGTAATCGCAATATATCCTAATTTTTGCGCTGCCCAACCTAAATGAGTTTCTAAAATTTGACCTATATTCATTCTTGAAACGACACCTAATGGATTTAAAACAATATCAACTGGAGTTCCATCTTCTAAAAATGGCATTTCTTCTTCTGGTACAATTTTTGAAATAACTCCTTTATTTCCATGTCTACCGGATAATTTATCTCCAACTTTTATTTTTCTTATTTGAGCTATTTCTACTTGAATTCTTTTTATAACACCCGCTTCTAATTTATCGCCTTTATCCCTTGAAAAAACTTTTACTGAAATTACCTTTCCATATTTTCCATGCTCTAATCTCAAAGAGGTATCTTTTACCTCTTTTGCTTTTTCTCCAAAAATAGCTCTTAATAATCTTTCTTCTGCAGTTAAGCTTTTTTCGCTTTTTGGAGAAATTTTACCAACTAAAATAGAACCTGGTTCTACTTGGGCCCCAATTCTAATTATTCCTTCCTCATCTAAATTTTTAAGTTTTTCTTCAGAAACATTTGGAATATCAGAGGTAGTTATTTCAGGCCCTAATTTCGTTTCTCTTACATCACAAATAAAATCTTCAATATGAATTGAAGTTAAAATATCTTCTTTTACCAATCTTTCTGAAATTAAAATTGAATCTTCATAATTATAACCTCGCCATGGTAATATTGCTACCAATAAATTTCTTCCCAAAGCTAATCTACCATCTTTAATTGCTGGACCGTCACATAATGGTTCTCCTTTTTTTACTTTTTGGCCTACATTTACAATAGGTCTTTGATGCGAACAGGTATATTGATTTCTTCTCTTGAAATTTAAAAGTTCAAAATTCAAAATTTCACCTTTTTTTGTTTTCATCTTTATATGAGAAGCATCAACTTCAACAATTTCTCCATCTTCGGGAGCAATAATTATTTCTCCCGAATCTAAAGCAACATTTCTTTCCGTGCCAGTACCCACTAAAGGAACTTCTGGCAAAACAAGGGGTACAGCTTGTCTCTGCATGTTAGATCCCATCAAAGCTCGGTTTGCATCATCATTTTGTAAAAAGGGAATTAAAGCAGCGGCAATACTTAATTGTTGTTTTGAAGAAACTTCCATAAAATCTACTTCCGAAGGTTTTACAACTTCTGGTACCCCATTTTTTCTTGCCTCTATTTCTTTTCCAATTATTTTTTTATTTTCATCTAATTTAACATCAGCTGGAGCAATAATATATTTTTCTTCATCTAAAGAATCTAAATATACAACTTCATCAGTTACTCTTCCATTTTTAACTCTAAAATAGGGAGTTTCTAAAAACCCAAATTCGTTTATTCTAGCAAAAGCAGCTAAGTGATTTATTAAACCTACATTCTGACCTTCTGGAGTTTGAATTGGACAAAGTTTGCCATAATGAGAAGGTTGAACATCTCTTATTTCAAAACCAGCTCTTTCTCTTGTTAAGCCAGAAGGACCAGTAGATACTAACTCTCTTTTATGTTCTAATTCAGAAAGCGGGTTTTCAGCATCCATAAATTGAGAAAGCTGGAAGGTGGCAAAAAATTCTTGTACTACAGCCATTATTGGTCTTGGGTTAATTAATTGCAAAGGAGTCATTTGATGAGGATCTAAACTGGCCATTTTATCTTTAATTATTCTTTCAAGTCGCATTAATCCTACTCTTAATTTATCTTGACATAAATCAGAAAAAGTTTTTACCCTTCTATTTGCTAAATGATCTATTTCATCTCCTGGAGCTTTAGGATTATTTTGAAGTAAAATTATTTGTTTTGAAATTTCAATTAAATCAGTTAGAGTTAAAACCCTATCTTCTTTTTCAATTGTCTTTTTTTGCTTTAAGTTAGTAGCAGGAAATCTTTTCCACATTCTCCATCTTCCTACCTTACCTAAATCATATCTTTGAAAATTACAAAACATATTTAAAACAAAATCTTTTGCCGCGTCTACACTTACAGGATCACCAGGTCTTAATTTTTGATATATCTCTAATAAAGCTTCTATCTGATTTTTTGTATTATCTCTTTGAAGAGTTTTTTCGATATAGGAAATTTTTCCTGTATCAACATCTTGAAAAATTCTTTTTAGTTTTTCATTATCTTTTACTCCAAAAGCTTTTAATAAAATAGTTGCTTCAATTTTTCTTTGACGATTTATTTTTACAGTAAAAATATCATTTTGTTCAATTTCAAATTCTAACCAAGCGCCTCTATTTGGAATAATTTTTGCGCCTGTTAAATTATTCTTTTTTATAAAAAAAACACCAGGTGCTCTTATTAATTGAAAAACGATAACTCTTTCAACACCATTTATTATAAATTTTCCCCTTTCATCCATTAAGGGAAAATCAGCTAAAAAAACTTCTTGTTCTTTTATTTCTTCTGTTTTTAAATTCACTAATCTAAATTTTGCCCTTAGAGGAGCAGAAAAAGTATCATTATTTTCTTTTGCTTCTAAACTGTTTTTATATTTTGGTTTATCAAATCTTATACTGACAAAATCTAATCTGAATTTTTTACCAGTATAATCGTAGATAGGAAAAAATTCTTCAAATAACTCTTTTAGATCATTATCGCAAAACTTTTTCCAGTTTTCTAATTGAGTAGAAAGTAAAAAAGGTATAGGGAAAGAAAGCTGAGATTTAGAAAAATTTTTTATTTTCATCAATTTTAAAAATTAAAGAGTAATAAAAAAACTTCACTGATTTAAAAAAAATAGATATTAATTTTTATAAGCAAAATTTTCAAAATTGAAAATCAGATCTCGTTTTTATTTTAATTATTTTATTTTTTTTGTCAAGACTTTTTGTTTTTCTTGTTTTTTAAAAATATTAAAAACAAGTTGGGGCGCTAAAAACAAAGAAGAATATGTTCCAAAAGATATTCCTAAAATTAAAGTTAAAGCAAAATACTTTAAACTTTCCCCTCCTAAAAAATAAATAAATATTAAAGGTAAAACAGTGGTAAAAGAAGTATTAAATGATCTTAAAAAAGACTGTCTTATACTTTTTTCTATTATTTCTTCAAATGTTTCTTTTTCTGTTTTTTTATTTAAATTTTCTCTTATTCTATCAAAAACAACAACAGTATCATTAATAGAATAACCAAAAATTGTTAATAAAGCTGTAATAATAGGAATATTAAATTCCACATTATATAATTTTCCCAATAAAACTATAAAACCAACTGAAATTAATACATCATGACAAAGAGCTAAAGTTCCAGAAATAGCATACCAAAAAGATGGTACGGGTTTGGATATCTTTTGAAAAGCAAAGGTAATATAAACTAAAATTGAAATAACTGATAAAACAATAACAATTTCGGTTTTTTTAGTTAATTCTTTTCCAATAGTAGGACCTATTGATTGAAAACTTTCCGTTTCTATATTTATTTTAGAAAGATTATCTAATCTTTTTAAAATTTCTTGATGAGTTTGTTGAGAAATATCTTTCATTTTCAAAATAATACCCTTTTCTTCTATTGGTTGACAAATTATATTTAAATTTAAATCTCGCAAAACTTCTAAAATACTTTCAATATTTGGCCTTTTATCTTGAAATTTCACCATCAACATTGAACCTCCTTTCAAATCTATTCCCATATTAATTCCAAAACGAAAAATAAAAAATAAAGAAGCTAAAATTAAAGAAAGTGAGAAAATATAAAATATTATTCTATTTTTTATAAATTTCATAACTTTTAAGGTAAAATAAATCTTACTTTTTCTATATTAATATTCTCAAATAATTCTAAAATACTTCTTGTTATAAATATTGCAGTAAACATACTTATTAAAATACCCAAACTTAATGTTAAAGCAAAACCCTGAATAAAACTTGAACCTAAAACAAACATAATCAAAGCTATTAATAAAGTGGTAAAATTACTGTCTCTAATAGAGGGCCAGGCTCTTTGAAAACTTTCTTTTATAGCTAAAGAAAAATTCTTTCCAGCTTTTTTCTCTTCTTTAAATCTTTCAAAAATAAGGACATTAGCATCAACAGCCATACCAATTGATAAAACCAAGCCAGCAATACCAGGTAGGGTTAAAGTAACAGGTATTGCTTTAAAAAGAGATAATAAAATTCCAGCATAAAAAATTAAACCAATATCTGCTACCAGCCCTAAAAATCTATAAAATATTATCATATAGACCATAACAGAGATTAAACCTAATATTCCTACTTTTAGAGATTTATCTAAATAAATCTTTCCTAAAATAGGACCTATTGTTTCTTGAGAAACTAATTCAATAGGTACAGGTAAGGCGCCTGCATTTAAATTTTTTACAAGTTCTTTTGCTTTTTCTACAGTAAATTTTCCTGTAATTTGGGCTTTTCCTCCAGTAATTTTTTCTCTAACTTGGGGGGCAGAAATTAAATTTCCATCGATAAAAATTGCTAATCTTTTTCCAACATTTTTTTCTGTTAACTCTTCAAAAATTTTTGCCCCTTCTTCATTAAATTCTAATAACACTACAGGTTCATAAGTATTTGGATTAAATTCTAACTCTGCTCTTTTTAAATATCTACCGGTTAACTGAGTACTTTTAAAAGAAAGAGTAGAAGTATTTTCTGTATCTTCTTCTTTAAATTCCAAATAAGGGGTTTTTCCTATCATTTCTATCGCTTCGTTTATATTTTGAACTCCGGCTAAATTAACCTGTAATCTTGCCTGGCCCGCTACATTTTCTAATCTTATTTCAGGTTCTTTTACTCCAAATAAATTTACTCTCTTTTCAATAATGTTTTTTAAACTTTCTAAAGCGCTCTTTTGTTGATCTGGGGGAATATTAGTTAAATTTGCTTTATAAGTTAGAGAAGTTCCACCTTGTAAATCTAAGCCAAAATGGAAAGAATATTTTTTAAAAAAAGAAATATTTAAAATATCTGGAAAAATAAAATTAAAACAAAAAAATGCTATTAAAAAAATCAAAACTAATTTTGCGCTTTTATCCATTTTTTTGAATTGTTAATTTAAAAATTGTTCTTACGATATGAAAATTTATTGTTTTCTCTAATTCTTCAAAAAATTTATAACTGTCACTTTTATATTCTACTAAAGGATCTTTGCCTCCATAAGCCCTAAGAGCAACTGCTTCTTGTAAGTCTTCTAAAGTTTCTAAATGTTCTGACCAAAAATTATCTATCATTTTCAAAGAAATAAATCTTAATAAGGTAATAAAATTTTCTATCCCTTCTCTTTCTTCTTTTTCTTTAAAATATTTTTTAGCTAAATCAAAAAAGAAATTAATTAATTTTTCTTTAAAATCTTCTTCGTTAAAAGATTCTTTTTTAAAAGAAAAAAAAATTTCATCAAAGTTTTCCCTTAAGGGTATTATTGTTCTTATCTCTTCTTCTATTTTATTTTTAATCTCTTCTTCTTTTGATAAATTTTCAAAATTTTCATCTATTAATTTTTTAATCTCTTCTTTAACTTTTTCTAAAATTTCTTTTTTTAAAACATTTGCTCCCATTTCTAAAATTTTCTGTCTTGTTTGATAAATCTTTCTTCTTTGTTTTTCTAAAACATTATCATATTCTAAAAGATGTTTTCTTAATTCAAAATTTCTATTTTCAACTTTAGTCTGAGCAGTTTCTATAATATTAGAAAGAAACCTTGACTCTATTGGTTCTGTTTCTGGAATCTTTAATGTTTCCATTAAATTTTTAATTTTCTCTCCCCCAAAAATTCTTAATAAATCGTCTTCTAAAGAAAGATAAAATTGTGAAGAACCTGGATCTCCTTGTCTTCCCGCTCTACCCCTTAATTGATTATCTATTCTCCTTGATTCGTGTCTTTCTGTTCCAATTACATGAAGTCCACCTAATTCTTTTACTTTTTTTGCTTCTTCTGGATCTGGTGGGTTTCCTCCTAAAATAATATCTACCCCTCTTCCTGCCATATTTGTAGCCACCGTTACTTTTCCTAATTTACCAGCCTGAGCTATTATTTCTGCTTCTTTTTCGTGATTTTTTGCATTTAATATTTGGCAGGAAATACCATTTAAAATTAACATTTTACTTAAAAATTCATTTTTTTCAATAGAGGTAGTACCAATTAGAATAGGTTGTCCTTTTTTATGTCTTTCTTTAACATCCTCAATTAAAGATTTTAACTTTCCCATTTCTGTTTTAAAGACCTTGTCTGGTAAATCTATTCTTATCATTGGTTTATTTGTGGGAATTGAAATTGTTTCTAAATTATAAACCTTATCAAATTCTTCGGCTGAAGTTAAAGCAGTACCAGTCATCCCCGCTATTTTTTTGTAAAGCTTAAAGTAATTTTGAAAGGTAATTGTGGCTAAAGTAATTGATTCTGTTTTTACCCTAACATTTCTATTTCCCGCTTCATGTTCTTTAGCCTCAACTGCTTGATGAATACCAGCTGACCATCTCCTACCGAACATTAATCTCCCAGTAAATTCATCAACAATTACTACTTCATTATTTTTTACTATATAATCTACATCATTTTTAAAAAATTCTTTTGCCTTTATCGCATTTTCTAATTTATGAATTGTTCTAAAATCACCCTCTTTCCAGGGATCTTTTTTTAAAATAGAAATTATTTTTTCCTGACCATCAGAAGTTATAGTTAATGTTTTATCTTTTTCGTCTACAATATAGTCTTTGTCTTTCTTAAGTTTTTGAGCTATTCTGGCAAAATAATAATAAACCTCTTCTGTATCTGGAGTTGGCATTGAAATTATCAAAGGGGTTCTTGCTTCGTCTATTAAAATAGAATCGATTTCATCTATAATTACAAAGTTAAAACCTCTTTGGACTTGCTGAGATAAATCATAGGCTAAATTATCTCTTAAATAATCAAAACCAAATTCGTTATTTGTGCCATAGGTTATATCAGCTAAATACGCTTCCCTTCTTGAAACTGGTCTTAAATAGCTTTCAATAATTTTAAAACTACCTAATAAATCTCTTTCTTTATCTCTCTGATCAATATTTTTATTATTTCCTAAATTTAAATTTTCGCTCTCGCTTTTTAAATTTAAATTTTTGTTTTTAAGATAATATTCGGGGTCATAAAGAAAAGCTGCCTCTTGAACAATACAGCCTACCGATAATCCTAAAGCATAATAAATTTGGCCCATCCAAACAGTATCTCTTTTTGCCAAATAATCATTTACAGTTACAATATGAACCCCCTTTCCTTCTAGAGCAGTTAATGCGGCTGGAAGCGTTGCGGTTAAGGTTTTTCCCTCACCGGTTTTCATCTCAGCTATTTTGCCTTCGTATAAAGTAATTCCTCCTATTAACTGGCAATCAAAATGTCTTTGGCCTAAATTTCTTTTTGCCGCTTCTCTTACCTGAGCAAAAACTTCAGGCAGTAAATCATTTAATGTTTCACCTTCCTTTAATCTTTTTTTAAATTCTTCTGTTTTTTCTTTTAATTGAATATCAGAAAGTTTCTCGAAATCCTTTTCTAAACTATTTATTTTTTCTATTTTAGGTTTTAATTTTTTTAAATATTTGGTGTTATAATCGCCAAAAATTTTTGAAAAAAACATAAATTAAAATTTTTTGATTCTCTCTTTATATTTTTCAATTTGTCTTTCTATTTTCTCTTTAGCAGTCTTTATTGCTTCTTTTAAAGTTTTTTTCGTTGAAGCCGCTCTCAGAATTTTTTTTGGTAATTCTGTTTGAATTTCGCTATAAAATACATCGCCTTTTTTATGATGTTTTGATTGTCTTCCTATTTCAATAAAAAATTCAGCCCTTTCTGAAACTTTTCCCACTATCTTTTTTATTTTTTCTATTTCATTTTCTATAAACTTTTTTAATTCTTCAGTTAAATTAATATTTGTCCCTTTTAAAGTAACTTTCATAAATTTATTTAAAATTTAGCATTTTTATTTTAATTTATTTTTTTAAAAAAACAACCCTGAGCTTTTACACTCAGGGCCGGAAAAGAACTAAAAAAATTATTTCTTTCCCTTCTTCTTTGATTTCTGTGCCATTTTTTTAAATTTCATTTTCAAAAATTGCGACCTTTTCTCAAATTTTTTTAAAAAAATTCAAAAAATTTTTATTATTTTATTATTTCATTATTTCATTTTAAATTTTTTTGTCAATAGATAAACTTCTTCTTTTAAATTTATTTTAAAAATATCTTTAACTCTTTTTTTAATTTTTTTAATTAATAAAATTACATCTTTGGCTTTAGCTTTGTGTTTATTTAAAATAAAATTTCCATGCAACTTTGAAATTTCAGCTCCTCCTATTTTTTCTTCTTTTAAATTACATTTTTCTATTAAATAGCCGGCTGGAATATAACCTGTTTTTTTAAAATTTTTAAGTTCTGGAAATTTTTCAAATAAATTTTTATTTTTTATCTCAAATTTTGGATTTAAAAAAATACAACCTGCCGATGGAAAATTTAAGGGCTGTGTTTTACTTCTATAATCTAAATATGTTTTAATTTTATCTTTTATTTTTTCTTTTTGTTCTTTTTTCAATTTTAAAATAGCAGATAAAATAATTAAACTTTTATTATGTTTAAAAATACTATCTTTTTTAGAAAATTTACAATCTTTATTTTTAAAAATTTTAATTTTTCCCGTTTTGCTATCTAAAACTTCTACCTCTTCAACAATATCTTGAATTGAACTTCCAAAAGCGCTTATATTGCCCCAAATTGCTCCACCCAAAGTGCCAGGAATACTAATTGCCCATTCAAAACCAGATAAATTTTCTTTTAAAGAAAAAGAAATAATTTTAGAAATCTTTGTTCCAGATTCAATTAAAATAAAAATTTCATTTTTTCTTTTTTCTTTAATTTTAATACCAGAATTCTCAAATTTAATAATCACGCCATCGAAACCTTCATCAGAAACTAATAAATTACTTCCTCCACCCAAAATGAAAAAAGGTAAATTTTTTTCTTTTGCAAAACTAAGAGCTTCCAAAATTTCTTTTTTATTTTTTGTTTTAATGAGATATTTCGCTTTGCCTCCTATTCTAAAAGTTGTAAATTTAGAAAGAGAAACATTTTTTAAAATTTTAAGAGCCATTTTCTTTTAAATATTCTTTAAGTTCTTTTTCCCACTCTGGATTTACTTTTAAAGCCATATTATATAAATTTTCTAATTCTTCTTTATTATTTTTATATTCGGCTATTTGAAATGCTATTTTCCAAGATTTTAAAGCTTTTGGTTCCAACTTAATTGCTTCTTTCGCTAAATTTAAAGCCTCATCAATATTATCTTGAAAAAGATTTATTTGAACTAATGTCCAATAGGTTTGTTGATTTTTAGGAAATTCCTCTTTACATTTTAGAGCGTATTCTTTTGCTAAATTTAATTTGTCTTTATCTAAAAAAGAATGCGCTTGATAAAGAGTAATTAATGATAAAATAGATCTAAGATCTAATGGCGCTTCTTTTTGTGTTTTTTTAAGTTCTTCTTCTAAAAAATTAAGTTCCTGTTCGATATTCTCTTTTGAAAAAGTTTTAATATCTTGATTAAAAAATTGTAAAGCCATAGAAGCGAAAAATTCTCTATTTTGATATTTACCAATAGGAGAAGTATTTAAAGCTTTTTGGAACAGTTTTGTTCTTAGATTAATATCTTCTCGAGAAAGAGCAAAAACTATTAGATGATCTGAAATTGTGCCCTGAATTATTGTTTTAAAAATAAAAATTGCAAATAATAAAATCAAAATTAAATTTTTTCCGTCTAATTTTAAAATAAAAAATTTATTTTTTCTTTCTTCTTGTTCTAAAGAAGAAATAAAAGCTAAAGAAAAAATAAACATAGACAAAGAACCAATCATATCAAAAACTGTAGTATTTTGGACAAAATAAGCCAAAAGTAGCGAAGTAAAAATGGAAAATGTCCAAAAATCAATTTTATTTTGAGAATATTTTTTGAATAAAAACAAAATTACAGAAATAAAAAGAAAAAGATAAGATATAAAACCAAAAATACCCCCTGAAACCAAAGTATCAAAAATTATATTATGGGCTCTGTCAAACCAAACTTCACCACCGTACTCTGGTAAATAAAATCTGGGGTCAAAATATTTATTAAAAGCAAGTTCAAAGTTTTCAGGTCCCCAACCAAAAATTGGCTTTTCTTTAAAGGCTTTAATTGAAATTTCTGCTGTTAAAAATCTTGAACCTGACGCTATTTTTTTAAATTCATTATGCAAAGGGTTACCAGGAACAAAAATTAAAACCAACGCCGTTAAAGTCAAAATAATATATAAAACTAAAAGAATTTTCCCTAAAATTCTTACTTTTTTATTTTTATTTTCAAATGCAAAAAAAGAAAAGAAAATTAAAATAATACCTCCTATAGATGAAATAAAAGCCGCTCTGGCAGATTGCAAATACATTGCCAAAATAGCTTGAAAAATAGAAAATAACAAAAAAACTCTAAAAAAGAAAAGATATTTTTTATTTTTTAAAAAGTTAAAAATATTTTCTTTTTGAAAAAATAAATAAAGAGCAAAAAATACATTAAATAATAAGTAGGTACCTAAAAAAGATGTATTTCCCAGGGTAAAACCTTCTCTATCTGAAATTTTAAAAATAGCAACATTTCTGTCTTCTAAAATTGCCGCAAAAGAAATAAAAGTAGAAATTAAAATAGAAACAAAAAATATTTTTTTCCAAAATATTCTTTCTGAAAAAATATTTAGAGAAATAAATAAAAGATAAAGAACTATCCAAGTAAAAAGACCAGTCATTCTTTCATATTTTGACCAAAAAGATCTCGAAAAATCTACTCCCAAAACAGTACTTATTACCAAAGACAATAAAAAAAGAGAGAAAGAAATTAAAACTATATTTTTTTTAGGTAAATAAGATTTATCAAAAAAAACTAAAAGCAAATATAAAAAAATAATAATTTGAGAAATAAATAAAAAATAAAGAGATTTAGGCCCAACAAATGGAAAATAATAATGAGAAGATACAATTAAAGGAGTTATTAAAGAAAAATAAACCAAAATTAAAATTAAATTAAATATAAAGGGATAATATTTTAATTTTTCTTCCATATTTTAAAATCTTAATATCTTTTAAAAAATTGTCAATTTTTAAAAACTATTTTATGATAATAAATATATGGAATTAAGAAAGATTATTCTATTATTTGGAGATATTATCATTCTATTTTTTTCTTTCTTTTTCGCTTTATATTTCAGATTTTTTGAAAATTTTAAAATAGAAATTTTATTTTCTCATCTTTTTCCTTTTTTATTAATGTATTCTTTTTGGCTAATAGTTCTTTACATTTTTGGTTTTTATGATGACATTTTTTATGTCCAAAGATTAGATTTTATTATCAAGATTTTTCAATCTCTTTTTGTTTGTTTTTTAATAGGACTTTTATTTTTCTATTTCAATTCTTATTTTAAAATTACTCCAAAAACAATTTTAATTTTTAATATTTTCTTTTTTGGTTTATTTTTTTATGGTTGGCGAAAATTATACTTAAAAATATTTTCTAAATCTTTTAAAAAAAGAGTGGCTTTTTTGGGAGAGCATAAATTAAACAAAATTATTGAAGAAAGAATAAAAACAAATCCCTATCTTGGATTAGAAATTGTTTTAACTTTAACTAAAAATCAAAATTTTAATTATTTTATTGAAAAATATAAAATAGAAAATTTAATTTTAACAATTGATGTCTCAAAAGATAAAAAATTATTAAAGAAACTTTTAAATTGTCTACCATATGGTGTAGATTTTTATAATTTACCAGACCTTTATGAAGAAATTTTTCACAAAATTCCCATAGATTATATAGATCAAAAATGGTTTTTAGAAAATTTTTCAGAAGGAAATAAAAAAATTTATGACAACATTAAAAGAATAATAGATATTTTTCTTTCTTTATTTTTTATAATTTTAACTTTTCCTCTTTGGCTAATTTTTTCTATTTTAATAAAAAACGAAGACAAGGGGCCTATTTTTTATAAACAAAAAAGAGTAGGTAAAAATGGAAAAATTTTTGAACTGATAAAATTTAGAACAATGATTGTTAATGCTGAAGAAAAAGGAGCCCAATGGGCTGAAAAAGATGACAAGAGAATAACAAAAATAGGTAAATTTTTAAGAAAAACGCATTTAGATGAAATCCCCCAGATGCTAAATATTTTAAGAGGAGATATTTCTTTTGTTGGTCCAAGACCAGAAAGACCAGAATTTGTTGAAAAACTTTCAAAAAAAATCCCCTATTATAATTTAAGGCATATTATAAAACCTGGGTTTACTGGTTGGGCACAAATTAATTTTTCTTATGCAAGAACGATAGAAGATTCAAAAGAAAAATTAGAATATGATTTTTATTATATAAAGAATAGATCTTTAATTTTAGATTTAGGAATTATTTTAAAAACTTTTCAATTATTATTTAAAGAAAACTAAATTATAAATACTCTTTTTTATTATCTAACTCTATTTTTTTTACTAATTCTTTAACTTTATGAGATTTATTTTTATCGCAAACAAAAATAATATCATCGGTAACAACTAAAATTAGATTTTTTATTCCGACTCCGGCTATTAATTTGTTACCATTACCATAAACCACAATATTTTTAGTATCTATTCCCAGAAAATTTCCTTTTATAAAATTTTCACCATTGGAAGTTAGAGCATCTTTTAAGGCAGACCAAGATCCAATATCAGACCATCCCATAGAAACAGGCAAAACGGCAATTTTATCATAGTTTTCTAAAATAGCGTTATCAAAAGAAACAACATCCATTTTTAAGTACTCTTCTTTTAATATTTTTTTAAAATTCTTTTTTAAAAATGCTTTTTTAATATTTTGATATCTTTTAAAATTATCAGGCACAAACTTTTGAACAAGTTTTATTATTAATTCAGGAGTAAAAATAAAAATACCACAATTCCAAAGATATTTTTTTAATTTTAAAAACTCTTTTGCCCTTTTTAAGTTTGGTTTCTCTTTAAAAAAATCAACTTTAAAAATTTCAAAACCATTTTCTTTTTTTAAAAGTTTTCCATTTTTTATATAACCTAAACCCGTATCAGGAAAATTTGGTTTTTCTCCTAATAATAAAATAAAATCAGAATTTTGTTTTATAAACTTTTTTCCTGAAATTATTGCTTTTTGAAATATGTTTACATCTTTAATTAAATGATCAGAAGGCAAAACTACTATTGGCTCTTTTAGATCTTTAAGATAACAAAAAAATAATAAAAAAGCAGCTACTCTTTCTCTAAAAGCTGGTTCTAAAATAATATTTTTTTTATTTAAATAAGGTAATTCCTTTTCTATTTCTTTTTTATAATATTCATTAGAAGAAATAAAAATATCTTCTTTTTTCATAATAGGTAAAACTCTTTCTATCGTATGTTGAAGCATTGTTTTTTCTCCTATTAATTTTTGAAATTGTTTTGGTTTAAAGTTTCGAGAAATAGGCCAAAGCCTTGTTCCCCTTCCTCCTGCTAAAATTAAAATCTTCATAATTCTATTTTACACCATTTCTCTAAACACTTCCATTGTTTCCTCTAACATCTTCTCTAAAGAAAAATCTTCCCCAACTCTCTTTTCTGCATTTTAACTAAATTCTTCAACTAATTTTTGTCTTCAAGAATTTTTTGAATAGCCCTAGCTAAAGCTTTACTATCTTTTGGAAAAATAACAAAGCCAGTTACACCATCTTGATTGACAAGGGAAGTACCAGCCCCCCCAATTCATTGTTAGAAATTATTAGTTTTCCGTAAACTATACATTTTATAGAGTTCATAGAAGCTTGTCAGTCTTGCCCTATTGCAATAACCCAAAGGCACCTACAATTCTCCTCAACGTCCTCCAATTATTTTTTAGAAAGGGGTAACTAATGTAGATTTTAGCCATGGTAAATACCTACATCTACTTTTAATTGTAATTGCTAACCAATTTGGTAACGCATTAGTAGAATTAAGATAGGTGTGAGGGTAACTTTGCTCAAGGTTGAGTTGGGGAAACTAATTTACCATCTAATCATTTCGTTACCGAATTGGTTAGATAGTACGGCTATAGAATTGCTTCGTCTTCGGCTTGCAACGGTAAAGCGGTTAATGTCAATGTAAGATTACCGCCTCGGCTTGGGCCTCCTTGCAATGAAAATTTCATTCTCATGGCGAGCCATGCCTTAAAAAGATACGAAGACCTTGTAATAATTTTTTATTAGAAACTTGATTTATTTAAAACAAAAAAATTAAAATTAATCAATGAATAAAATTTCAGTAGTTATCCCTTTTTATTCTAATTAATTTTTAATAAAAATGGTCCAATTTTTCTTTTTAAAAATAAAAAAGTTTTGCGAAAAAAATAAATAAATCCATATTTTTTTAAAATTTTAAAAGAAGTTTTAATTAATTTCATATTTTTAAAACTTGCGGGATTCTTCTTAAAAATCTAAACATTGGGGTATAAAATGGAATTTTAAAGTTATCTTTCAGAAGGACATTCCAACATTCTCAAGAATGTTGGAATATTGTTTTATAAATCTTTGCTGTTTTTTCTAACATCAATTTTAAGGAAAATTCAGCTTCTGCTCTTTTTTTCGCATTTTGGCCAAATTCTTGAGCCAATTTTTTATTTTCAAGGATTTTTTTAATAGCTTGGGCTAAAGCCTGGCTATCTTTAGGTGGTACAACAAACCCAGTAACTCCATCTTGATTAACAAAAGAGGTGCCGGTCCCCACTTCTGTAGAAATCACCGACTTCCCACAAGCCATTGCTTCAATCAAAACTATCCCAAAAGCCTCTGATTTAAAAATGGAAGGTAAAACAAAAACCTGACAAGCCCGATAAAAATTAATCAACTCTTTTTCATTTGAATGGGGTAAAAAAAATACTCTATTTTCAATTTTGAGATTTGAAATTTGAGATTTGAGATTTTTCTTCACTGGTCCTTCACCGATAATTACTAAATTAGCTTTAATGTCTTTCATTGCTTCAATTAAATATTCTAATCCCTTGTAATAATTAAGCCGGCCAACAAATAAAACAAAATCGCCATATTGCTTTTTTAAATTCTCAACTTCTCTTTCATCAAATTTTTCAAATTTTGATAAATCCACTCCAAAAGGAATTACTTCGCATTTTTCGGGAAATTTCCGGAGATAAGACGAATTTTTAATTAAATTGGGATTAGAAACCAAAATTTTCTGAGCTCTTTTTAGAGTATTTAAAACTAAAGTTTTAAAAAAAATCTCTAAAATTTTTTGCCTAAAAATATCTGAATGATAGTGAACTATTAATTTAGCTTTTGGCCGAAATAAAAAAAGGGCTAAATCGCCCAAAGGAAAAGGATGATGAAAATCAATAATATCAACATCTTTTGAAAGTTTCTTAAATAATCTAAAAAAATCAAAAGAAATTGGAAGTCCCCAAAAAATCCCAAAACTCGAAGCTTTATAAACCTTAACCCCATTAATCTTTTCAACCTTCCCTTTCCTTTTCGGTTGGCAACACAAAACCTCTATTTCCAAATCATCCTTGCCATTTAATCCCTCGGCAATTTGCTGAACAACTTTCTCAACTCCTCCAATCCAAGGATAATATAATTTATTTACTTGAAGAATTCTCATAATAACATTTTAAAAATAAATTTCTATAATCAGCAATCATTTTTTCTAAATTATATAATTTTTTAACTTTTTGATATCCATTTTCTACAAGTCTTTTTCTTAGCTCGTGATCATTCATTAAAATTTTTATCTTTTCAGCCAAATCTTTTTCATCTTTAAATTGAAAAAGTAGTCCATCTTCATAATCTTTAATTAAACCTTTTATTCCATGAACATTTGAGGCGATAATTAGTACTCTACTTGCCCAAGCCTCTAATATAACAATAGGCAATCCCTCCCATCTTGTTGATAAAATAAAAACATCAGTATCTTTTAAAATTTCTTTTACATCTTTTCTGAAGCCCAAAAAATACACTTTTTCTTCCAAATTTAATTTTTTAGTTAATTCTTCTAATTTCTTTCTATCGGGCCCCTCGCCAACGATAAAAAGCAAAATATTTTCATTTCTAATTAAATTAACTCCTTTAATTAAAGTCTCAATATCTTTTTGGTAATGAAGCCTACAAATTGTTATTAAAACTATTTCATCTTTGAGATTAAATTCTTTTCTTAAAATTCCCTCTTTAACATTTTCATATTCTCTTAGATCAATTCCATTTTCAATTAAAATTAGTTTTTCTTTTTTAATTAATTTTAACTTTTCTGCTAATTTATAATCATCTTTGCCAACGCAAATTAAATAATCAAAAAAAAATCTATTAGTCAAAAATTCCCAAAGCCAAAAAAC
>JBAMLS010000011.1:81175-81541 GCA_039793445.1 Minisyncoccales bacterium
TTCCTAAAAGGAAAATGGATTCCATGAAGTACATAAATAAATTTAAAATTTTTCTTTAAAAATAAAATAGCTAGCTTTGAATAAATAGAAGCCCTTGTTCCATGAGCTACAATTATTTTTGGATCTTCTTCTAAAATAAATTTTTTTAATTTTTTAGAAATTTCAAAAATCTTTCTTTTTTCTGAATAATAAAATTTAAAATAATTTAATTCCCCTAAAAACTCTCTTTGAGGGGGTGCAGGTAAAAAGAAAATAAATTCAAAATCATTTTTCAAATTTTTAGCAATATTCAAAGCAACTTTTTCCCCACCTGACAATTTTTCACTACCCAAAACAAATAAAATTTTTCTCATTTTAAATTTTTTA
>JBAMLS010000012.1:0-14063 GCA_039793445.1 Minisyncoccales bacterium
GAATTTTAGGGAGTTTCTTTTTGTCGCCCGTGCACGGAAGGGCTGGGGCAAGGGCAACTATAAATAATAGCCCGTCGGCTTCTGAAAAAATTTTAGCGAAGCCCGAAAGCAAGTGGGCAAAAAGAAAAGAGGATCTGGGGAAAATGAATTTTTGTCCGCCTACTTTCCGCCGAAGGCGAGGGCGAGAGAAATCGTCTTTGGTGGACCCGAGCGGATTCGAACCGCTGACCTCCGCTGTGCAAAAGCGGCGCTCTACCAACTAAGCTACGGGCCCATTTTTTAAAATGCAATTTAAATTTTTATTATATTAAATTAAAAAATCTATTAGGCTAAAAAATAAAATTTTGTGGGCACGGGAGGAGTTGAACCTCCAACCTCTTCTTTATCAGAGAAGCGTTCTACCGCTGAACTACATGCCCACTTTAAATTAAAATTATTTTATCAGTTTTATTTTTTTAAGTCAATCTATTTTTTTTGACAATATTTTAAAATAATTTTATAATTTTATTGAAAATAAAAACTATGGAACAAAATAATCAAAATGATTTTAAAGACAAAATTTTAGAGAAAACACCGCCTCAAAATATAGAAGCTGAAAAATCTCTTTTGGGATCTTTATTAATAGATCCTAATGCAATTTTAAGAATAGTTGATTTTTTAATTCCCCAAGATTTTTATTTACCAATTCATCAAACTATTTATGAAGCATGTGTAGATTTATTTGTAAGGCACGAACCTATTGATATTTTAAGTATTTCTAATAGGTTAAAAGAAAAAAATAAATTAGAAGAGATAGGTGGTATTTCTTATTTAAGTTCATTAATTAATACAGTTCCTACTGCTACTCACGTTTTAGAATATGCAAAAATAGTTCAACAAAAAAGAATTTTAAGAGATTTAATTTCTGCATCTTATGAGATTTTTGAATTGGGACATAAAGAAGAAGAAGATATAGATATATTATTAGATGAAGCAGAAAAGAAAATTTTTAGTATTGCCCAAAAATCTTTGACCCAAAGATTTGTTTCAATTAAAGATACTTTAGAAGAAACTTTTCAAAGAATTGACCAATTATCAAAACATGAAGGTGGTTTAAGAGGAATACCAACTGGCTTTTATAAACTTGATAATTTATTAGCTGGTTTACAAAAATCAGATTTAATTATTTTAGCAGCTAGACCTTCGTTTGGAAAATCTTCTTTTGCTTTAGATATTGCTAGATATGCTGCTTGTCAAAAAAATATACCTGTAGCAATTTTTAGTTTAGAAATGTCCCGAGATCAAATTGTTGATAGATTTTTAGCAGCTCAGGCAGATATTGATTTATGGCGATTAAGAACCGGAAGATTATCAGATGAAGGAGAAGATAACGATTTTGAAAAAATACAAAGATCAATGGCAATTTTAGCACAAGCGCCAATTTATATTGACGATGCTTCTGGTACAAATATTTTGCAAATGAGAGCAATGGCAAGAAGATTGCAGGCAGATAAGGATTTAGGTCTTTTAATTATTGATTATTTACAATTAATGGAATCAAGGAATCCATATCTTAGCATGGTTCAACAAGTTACAGAGGTTTCTCGATCTCTAAAATCTTTAGCAAAAGAATTAAACATTCCAGTGTTGGCAATATCCCAATTATCTAGAGCGGTAGAACAAAGAATGCCTCCCATTCCACGTTTAGCTGATTTAAGAGAGTCTGGCTCTCTAGAACAAGACGCTGATGTAGTTATGTTTTTATATAGAGAAGATAAATATAAACAAGATACAGAAAAGAAAAATATTGTTGATGTAATTGTGGCAAAACATAGAAATGGGCCAGTGGGAAAAGTCCAATTATATTTTGATGAGGCAAAAGCTTCTTTTAAAAATTTAGAAACAGAATTTTATGATTAATTTTTAATTATGTTCAGCGAAAAAATGAAAAAACTTATTGATATTTTTTCTAAATTTCCTACGGTAGGCAAAAGAACTGCAATAAGATTTGTTTTTTATATTTTAAAATTAGATCAAAAAGAAATAGATGAAATGATAAATGAAATTTTACAATTAAGAAAATCCATAAAGCAATGTAAATTATGTTATAATTTGTTTGAATCAAAAGGAGAAGACATTTGTCCTATATGTTCTGATTTAAAAAGAGATAAATCTTTAATTTGTATAGTGGAAAAGGAAATGGATTTATTAACGATAGAAAAAACTGGTATTTATCATGGGTTGTATTTTATAATTGGTGGCACAATTGGAAAATTAAAAGATGAAAAGCAAAAAGAGCAAATAGAAAAAAGAATAAATGTTTTAATTAAAAGAATAAAAGAAAATAATGAAATTAAAGAGGTTATTTTAGCTTTAAATCCAACATTAGAAGGCCAAAGAACAGAAGATTTTTTAAGGAAGAAACTAAAAGATCTTAATATTAAAACTACCAAATTGGGAAGAGGCATTCCCTTTGGTGGTGAATTAGAATATGCAGATGAGGAAACATTAAATGCAGCTTTTGAGGGTAGAAAATAAAATTATTTTATATCTAAAATTTCCACCACTAAATATAATTGACGATGCCCCTTTTTAATTCTTTCTCTTTTTTTAGGTTTATATTTAAAAACAATTATTTTTTCTCCTTTTTCTAATTTTTCTATTTTACCTACTACTTTTTTTCCTTCTATTAAAGGAGTACCTATTTCTATTTCATTATCTTTTTTTAATAATAAAATTTTATCAAAGATAATTTCCTTTCCTTCTAAATTTTCATCTCTTTTTAAATTTTTTGGAGGATCAATTTTAATTTTACCCCCTTTTTTAACAAGATATTGTTTTCCACCTGTTTTTATAACTGCTAATTCCATATTTTTAAAGATTTAATTATTATTTTTTTTATTTTAATACTTTTAATTCTTCTTTTTTTTCTAAAACTTTATATTTGTTCTCTTCTTCAATTAATTGGACATTTTTAATTTTTTGGACTAATTTTTCAAATGACCTTTTAACTTTTTCTGAAGCGTTTTTTGAGTTTTCAATATGAGAAAATAAAACAGAAAGTTCTTCTTCAAATTTTATTGATTCTTGTTGAATACCCCTTATTCCCTCTAAAATTTTTTTAGCATTTGTTTCTATCTTTGCCCCCTCTATTCCTATTAAAATTATTTTTAAAAAGTAATATAAACTATTTGGCGATACAAAAAGAATTTTTTTCTCTTTTGCGTAATCTACAATCTCTTGATGATTTAAGATTATTTCATTAAAGATTGGTTCAGAAGGAATATACATTAAAGCGAAATCTATTGTTCCTTCTTGAGGCAAAATATATTTTTTTGCTATATCATCTATATGTTTTTTTATATCTCGCCTAAAATCTTTTTCAATATTTGCTTTTTTAATTTCATCTATTTCTTCTAAAAATTTTTTAAAATTTTCTAATGGAAATTTAGCATCAATCGGAATTATTCCCTGATTTGTTTTAACAATTGCATCTACTTCCTTTCCATCTTGAAATCTAAAAGGGCAAATAAAATTTTCTTTTGGCAACATCTGGTTTAATAAATCCCTTAAACCTTCTTCTCCTAAATTTCCCCTTAGTTTAGGAGATTTTAAAAAATCTTGAAAATCCTTTATTGTTCTACCAATTTCTTGTAGTTTTCCTAATTCAGAAGCCATTTGATTATAACCTTGCTCAAATTTTTGTTTCATTGCTTCTAAATCTTGTTTTAAAAGACCAAATGCTATTTCTTTATTTTCTTTTTCTAATAATTTTTTTGTTTCTTTTTTAATATAAAAAACGGAAAATATTATTCCCCCTAAAACACTTAAAAAAATTATAGTGATAAATAAAAAATCTGACATTTTATTATCCTTAAAATATCATTATTTTAAAAATAAATCAATATCTCAAATATTAGAAAGAAAATATAAATAAATAACAAAAAGATAGACTCTTTTTTCGTAATTATTTTTTCTGTTTTTGTAAAAATATAAAAAAGTGTAGCTGAAATTAATAAAAATATTCCAGCTACAATCAAAGCATTAAAGTTAGATACAAAAATTGGAGAAATTATAGCAACTATACCCAAAACTAAGGTTGCAGGTACAACTATAGAACCCATTAAATCTCCTAATATCATCCAGGTTTCATTCTTTTTAGCACATATTATCGCAAATGATAATTCTGGTAAACAATTTGCTAAACCAACTATTAGTAATCCTATTGTCTCAATTTTCCAAGAAAATAATACGGAAAGTTCTTGGGCTGTTTTAACTACACAAAAACTGGCAAATAATATTAAAAATAAGCCCACCGCAATTTTAATAATCTCAAAAAATAAATTTTTTTTATTTTCAAAATTATTTCCATTTTCATCATAAATTTTTGTATATCTTTCTGATTTAGAAAAAAGCCAAATTGAATAGCCTATAAAACTTAAAAGTAAAATTATACCATCTGTCCTTGAAAGAGTTCCGTCTAAAATTAATAAAATTGGTAAGATTGCAACTAAAAAAGTGAATAAAGAACTTCCTTGAACCATTCTGCTACTTGCTTTAATTTCCTCTTTTGCAATTAAACCTGCCAAACCTATCGTCAAAGAAAGATCTACTATATTTCCGCCTATTACATCACCCATTGATAATTCTGGTATTCCCTTTAGGGCAGATATTATTCCTAAAAATAAATTTGGCAAACTTGCGGCAAAAGCCATTATAAAAAATGCAACTACAAATTCTCTTAAAGAAAGAATTTTTCCTAAATTTGAAAGTCCCTCGATTACAATTTTATTTGCAAAATAAAGCAACAAAAGTGAAGAAAAAAATAATAAAATTAACATTTCTATCATATTTTTTTAAAGTAGGTAAAAAAATTCATAAATTATTCCAAATAAAAACAAAAAAATTAATGGAATAATAACCTTCTTTTTTTCTGGTTTTATTTTTTTATACATAAATAATATTAAAATTCCATCTATTCCCAACATTACACCTCCTAAAAAATTAATAATTTTCAAAAAATTTTTAATACCCAAAAAAAATAAAAATAAGGGTAAAAAAGAGGTTATTAAAAAAGATAAATTTTTTTCTATTTTAAGATCATAATTTAGTACTTTTTTTAAAGTTAAACCAAGAGTAATAAAAGATGTAAAGGTAGTAAAAATTCCCAAAATTGCTAAAATAAAAATTAAGTTTTTGCCTAAATATTTGTTTAAACCATCTAAGAAATAAATAGTAGTATCTTTTCCAGATATTCCTAAAACAAAAAAAATAAATAAAATATAAACTAAACTTACTATAACTATTGAAAGTTTTATTACACTAAAAAGTAATTCTTTTTTTTCTTTTAACGTTTCTTCTATCTCGGGAATTAAAGCTGCTCCCCAAAAAGAAAATAAAATTGGACCATAGGGCAAAAATAAGGATTTTAAAGAGAGATTTTGAGGAAATAAATTAAAATTAGAAATAGAAAATTGCGCTCTTTCTTTAAAAATTAAAAATAAAATAATAAAAATTAAAGTTATAATACCCCCTAATTCAATTTTACTAATTAGTTTTATTCCTAAAAATATTAGAATAATTCCTAAAAACCAATATAAAATTATTGAAAAAAGATAATGGTTATTAAATAAATAAAATCTTGAAATAAAGATATCAAGAAATTCACCCCCTACTATTAAATAAGCTAAAAGAGAACCTAAAAGTCCGAAAATGGTAGTAAAAAAAGATATTTTTTCCCCTACGTTTCCTAGATATAATTTTGCAAAGCCGGCAAATCTTTTAAAATCAGGAGTTAAAATAGAAATTTCTGCAAAAATTTTATGAATAAAATAAATAAAAGAAACTAATATTATAAAATAAAACGACATTACTATTGTGCCACTTTGTAAAGTGATGTAAGGCAAAGAAAAAAAACCTACTCCGATTATTGTTCCAGACAAAGAAGAAGCGGCAATGATAACCTTTTTTAGATCATTTTTTTTCATATTCGCTTTTGGTTTTTATTTAAAAGTTAATTTTTGTTTTAAATTTTTTGTAAAATAAAAATCCTACAATAAAAATTGTTGTTAAAAGTCCTAAAATAGTTAAGAAATTTAGATTTGAAGATATTACAATACCTAACATTGTTAAAATAGTTACCAAAATTGCCGCCATTAAAACACCCAAAAAGATAGAAAAAATTGCATCTTTTATTTTAAAACCAGCTAAAATAGCAATTAAAGCCCCTGTCCAAGCGCCAGTAAAGGGCAAAGGAATACCAATAAAAGTAGATAGGGCAAAATTTTTAATGTTATCTTTAAATGTTTTTTCTTTTTGTTTTTCTGTTCTATTTTCTAACCATTGAAAAAATTTTTTTAAAATTAAAGATTTTTCCGAAAGAAAGTCTGATATTTTTTTAAAGAAAAAAAGAATTAAAATTGGAGGAATCAAGTTTCCTATTACCGAGACAAAAAAAACTAAAAAAGGATTTAATTTATAATGTAAAATTCCAAAAGGAATTGATAATCTTAATTCGCTTATTGGCGTTAAAGATAATAAAAAAATATACAATATTTTTGGCATATTTTTATAATTTAAATTATTTTTTAAACACAAATATTTTATAACCAGCGAAATTCCAAGCAACAGAAAACAAAGTAGCAATGGCTGCTCCAATTACTGCCCAAATTTCGGGAGTAATATTTATTGGTCTTTTAAATAATTGAACGAAAGAAGTTGCCACCCCCACATTAATGATAAATCCTCCTATTGAGACAAATAAAAATTGTAAAAATTCAGTTGGGTTTTGTTTAACTTCTGTTGCTTTAAAGGTCCAAAATTTATTCCAAAAATAACTATTTATATTAGCTACAATAAAAGATATACCTTTTAAAAATGAATATCCGATACCGCTTGTAAAATGAGTAAAATTTAAAAATAAAGTAAGTACACCCCAATCCACAAATGTATTTAAAACGCCTACTAAAACAAATTTTCCTAATTGATGAAAAACAGGTTTAATATTTCCCAAAAGAAAAGTAAATAAAAAGAATAATAAAGAAAAGATAGGGAAAAAGAAAAATATAATGATTGATAAGGACCAGGTTATATGAAAATAATAATTTAGTTTTTCAGTCAAAAAATTTTCCGCTTTAATAAATTTTATCATAACCGAAAAAAAACAGCTTATCGCTAAACCTAAAATTAAACAAAATAAAACATCTTTTTTTGAAATGGTAATTTTAAAATTCATATTTTATTTTTATTTTTTTAAACCTTTTTATTAAATTAAAAAAATTTTTACAGCCCCAAGGGGAGTCGAACCCCTCTTTAAGCGCTGAGAACGCTTTGTCCTAAACCACTAGACGATGGGGCCCCATTAAAATACTAATCGAAAAGATGAGATCTTTCAATAATTTCTTTTTCTACTCTTTTACTCGCTTTTCCATATTTTAATTTTGAAATTTGTTTTATGGAATTTACCATTTCTTTATTTCCTTCAATTGGTTTTATTGTTTTCATTTTAAATGCGGATGAAACTTTATTATTAATTAACATTTTTATAATTAAATTAAAATTATCTAAATTTAATAAATCAAATTTTGAAAATTCTGGTTTAAATTGTTTTTCTAAAAACTCTGCATCCTCTGCTCCTATTCTAAAAGCGCCAATCGTTCCTACGTTTCCCAAAACAGCATCTTTAATTTCTTGTCTTAATTGTGGTATATACTGATGAGCTAAAATTAAATTTAAATGATATTTTCTTGCCTCAGATAGTATAGTAACAATAGAATCTGTGGTAAAATTTTGGAACTCGTCTATATATAAATAGAAATCTTCCCTTTCTTGTTCTGGAATTTTTGCTCTTTTCATAGCTGCCATTTGGATTTTTCCTACCAGAATTAATCCCAAAAGCGCGCTGTTTACTTCTCCGGTTAATCCTTTTGAAAGATTTGCTAAAAATATCTTTTTAGTATTAATTACTTCTTCAAAATTTATACCAGATTTTGATTGACCAATAATATTTCTCATCATTTCATTTTCTATAAATCTACCAATTTTTGAAACCACATATCCCAACATATCAGATCTTGTTTGACCAGTTGTTTGTTTCCACTCTCTTAACCAAAAATTTCTTACCAAAGGATCGGCAACCTTTTGTAATTTCCATTCCATAAAACTCTCATCTGTAAAAATTCGTGGAATTTCAACTAAAGTACCTGGATTTTCTCTATCTGCCATAATTGCCAACATTGCATTTCTCATATAATGTTCAAACATTGGTCCCATATATTCTGGTGGAAATAATTTATAAAAGATTGAAATCATTTCTTGAACAGCAAAATCTTTTTGTTCTGGCGTGTCATATTCTAACATATTAAGACCTATTGGTCTTTCTAAATCAAATGGTTCAAACAAAATAACATCATCAATTCTATCTTGAGGGACATTACAGAGGGTATCTTCAATTAATTCTCCATGAGGATCAATAACACTAACCCCTCTTCCTTGTTCTATGTCTTGCCTAATCATTTCTCTTAATAAAGAGGATTTACCAGTACCTGTTTGTCCTACAAGATAAAAATGTCTTCTTCTATCTTCTTTTGTTGCAAAATAAACAGGTTTAGTTTCTCCTCTAAATTCTGTTATACCCAAAAGTAATTCACCGCTTTTTGGTAATTCGATAGGGGGCGCTGTTTCGATAACTTTATGGGTTTTTATATAAGGTATTTCTAATTTAGAGCCTGGAAAATGAAAAATACTTGCTATTTCTTCTAAATTTAAAATAATTTTATGTTTTTTATTAAAATTTCTAAAAGCGAAATCATAGATTAGTTTTTTTAGCTTTTTACCTGTTAAATTTTTAAAAACAAAAGAATTATTGCCATAAATTGAAAATTGGGAAAAAGCATAAACTAAACCCTGTAAAATATTTTGACATTCTGAATTTGTTTTGGCGGAAACTACGATATTAATATTTACTTCAAATACTTCTTTTTGGATCTTATTTTTGATTAAAGATATTAATTCTTCATTTATCTTTTTTTCTTTTTCATTTATTTTTTGTTCTTCTTTGTTTTTATGGATAGAGAAAATAAAATTTAATATTGAATTTAAAATTTTGTAAATAATAGGGGTTTCTATGTTAAAAATAGCATCGTTTAAATCCATTCCTTCTTTTAAATTTTTAATTAATTTTTCACCAGCACTTTTAAATTTTGATTTTGTAGGTTTTAAAATAATTTGAATTGCGGCTCCTTGAAATTCTTCAATTTTATCAAATGCATTTGTTATTAAAGAAATGGGATCCTTTTCTAAAGTTTTATAAGTGGCAAGAGGCAAAAAGTGTGTTTTTTCTAAAAATAAAATTCCCCCCATATTTTTTCCACCTGGTTGAAAAATGGTATAGTCTTGGGGTATTTTTTCTACAAGTGCTTTTGGATAAACTCCCTGAATGAGTTTTTCAAATGAATTTTCTAAATAATTTGGCACAGCTACATAAAAAACTGTTTCTCTTTCCCCCCTTTTTGAAGAAATTTCAAGCGCAACCCTTGGAATTGATGAAGATTTTTTAAATATTTTTGAATTTTTTAAACTGAGAAAACCTGCTAAAACTTGCTCCATTTGGCTTATTTTTTCTTTTAAACCTTCCACCTTATTCTCTTCTTCTTCATATTTTGGTAAAGAAATTGAATAAAGGACCATTCCTAAACTTTTAAATAAATTTTTCTTTTTTTTATTATTCAGATAGATATAAAAAATAAATAAAAAAATAAATGGTAAAGAGAAAATTAAGAAATTTTTTATATTAAAAAACATATTAAAGTTAAAGAGGAAAATTTTTATAATATTCATTTTTTGCTAAAATATCATGAAATAGATCTAATAAATAAGGATCTTTACTTTTTTGGGCAATATTTACGGCAAAAGAAATACCTTTATTTTCCGCTATTTTTAAAAGTTCAAATATCTTTTTTTCTATATCTAGATCTTTAATTTTTTCCCATTTTTGTTGTGAAATTTTTTCTATTTTTGGAGAGGGTTTAAATTGACTAATTTGTTTTTCAATATTTTCTTTTATCATCTTTTCTTCTTCTAATAATTTTTTTTCTTTAATTTCAGCAATTTTTTCTTTTATTTTTTCAAGATCTGTTTTTTCTCTTTCAAATTCTTCTTGATTTTTATGTTCTTTTTCCCTCATATTTTAAATTATATCAAAAAATAAATTATTGTAAATTAAAATTTATATTTGGTGGTATTTGTAAATAATCTATCAAATTTTGGGCTAGTTCTTTAAAAATTGGAACTGCCGAATATTCTGCTGTCTCTACTTTAGGATTTTTTAACTTTATAAAAATTATTATTTTAGGCTCAAAAGCTGGGAAGTATCCAATAAAACTTTGTATAGTTTCTTTATCTGAATAACCACCTTTTGGTAAAGGAACTTGAGCTGTACCCGTTTTTCCAGCTATTTCATATCCTTTTATTTTTGTTCTCCAACCAGATCCATTTTCTACTACATTAATTAACATCGAAGTTAAATTTTGGCAGACTTCTTTTGATAATATTTCTCTTTTAATTTTTGGGTTATTTTCTTCTATTTTTCCGTTAGGATATATAATTTTTTTTAAAAAATGAGGTTTTACTATTTTTCCGCCATTAGCAATAGCTGAAAAAGATTGAATAATGTGAAAAGAGTTAATTTGTATTCCTTGACCAAAAGAGGCACAAGCTATATCTCTTTCTTTGCCATTTCTTAATGTAAAATTTTGCGAGAATTCTTCTCTTTGTAAATCGATTTCTGTTTTTTCAAAAAAGCCAAATTTTCCTAAATATTCTAAAAATTTTTCTTTCCCGATTTTTTGTTCTACATATACGGCTCCTGTGTTAATTGAATTTTGAAGCACTTCTGTCATTGTTCTTTTGCCCCATACTTTTTTATGGAAGTTATAAATTGGCGCACCCCCCAAATTTACAAATCCTTTGTCTTCATAATTTTCATCAGGAGTGATTTTTCCTTCTTGCAAACCTGCTGCCATTACTATTGGTTTTAAAATAGAACCTGGTTCAAAAAGTTCAGAAACAGAGGGATTTTTAAATATTTCTATATTAGTTACTTCTTTATATTTATTTGGATCAAAAGATGGAAAAACTGCATTAGCTAAAACTTCTCCTGTATAGGGATTAGCTACAATTATTTCTCCGCTATCAATTTTAAAATCATCTTTTGCTTTTTCTAAAGCCTTTTGAGCAAAATATTGAATGTTTTTATCAACAGTAAGAATTAAGGTTTTTCCTCTATTATTGTTTTCATTAGTATTTAAATTAAAAATCGAGAAATTTAAAGGAGACTTTTCTTCTTTTAAAACAATTTTTTGGCCAGCTAATAATTTATTATAATAATTTTCTATTCCATATTGTCCAAAACCGTCTTCGTTTACGAAACCAGTAATATTACCAACTAAATAATTTTCAGGGTAAATTCTTGAAAAAGAATATTCAGGATACCAACCACTAAAGTTATTTTCCAAAAGTATTTTTAAATTTTCAATTGTTATTTCTTTTTTTATAAATGTTTTTGATGATAAATTTTTTGATAATTCTTCTTTGCTTTCATGTGAAATATCGGCTAATAAATTTATAAATTTTTCTAAATTATTTATTTTTTCAGGTTGAATGACAATAAAGACTTTTTGAATTGTTTTAGCTATGGGATAAATTTCATCTGAAAATAAAATATCACCCCTTTGGGGAAGAATTTCTTTTACAGAAATTTGTTGACCAGTGGCTAAGGCTTTATAATAATCGTTATTTTTAACTTGGATAATATATAATTTGGTTATTATACCTCCTCCAAATAGTAAAAATAGAAAAATTATAAAATTTTTTTTATTTAAAAAATAAAAACTGTTTTTTATTCTCAACCAGAAATCTCGCATAATAATTACTTTTTTAGTTGGGCAAGGTATTTTTCTGAGATATTCAAATATTTGACTTCTTTAGAATTTTTAAACCCCAAATTTGATATTTTATTTTCAATATCTTTGAATGAATAATTTTGTAACTTTGATTTTTCGAAAGAATTATTTTCTATAGTCAATTTTTGCATATTTTGTTCTAGTTTGGAAAGATTATAATTTAAATATATTAATTTTGTGGTTTGAGAAATATAAAAAAATATAGCAGGTAAAAATCCGAGAAAAAATAAATTTAAAAGTAAATTTTTATTTAATTTAAGTTTTAGCTTTGGTAATTTTACCAGAATTAAAGGAAAATATATAGCGAAATGATTTTTTGTTTTCATAATTTAATTAACGCTCTTAATTTAGCCGACCTTGATTTTGGATTTATTTTTACTTCTTCAATAGAAGGTATAATTGGTTTTTTAGTTATGATTTTTGCTCTATTTTCAATCGCCATTTTTTTAAAGAAATTTTTTACAATTCTATCTTCTAAAGAATGAAAAGAAATTATTATTAATCTCCCCCCTTTTTCTAAAACTTCAAAAGCTAAAGGCAGAACTTTTTGGAGATTAATCAATTCATTGTTTACCGCAATTCTTAAAGCCTGGAATGTTTTTGTGGCAAAATGTCTTTTTCTTTTTTGATACCATTTTGGGGTTGCTTTTTTTAAAATTTCCAACAAATCGGTAGTAGTTTCAATTTTCTTTTTTTTTCGAAACTCTATAATTTTTCTTGCAATTTGAAAAGCAAATTTTTCTTGGCTAAAATCTTTTAATATTTGTCTAATCTCTATTTCTGAAAAATTATTCAAGATATCTTTAGCTGTTATTTCTTCCTTTTTTGAAAAAGTCATTAAAAGTGCTTCGTCATTTTTAAAAGAAAAACCCATTTTTGATTCTTCTAAATGCCAAGAAGACATTCCAAGATCAAATAAAATGCCATTTATTGGAAAGAAGTGGTACCTTTTAACTATTTTTTTTAAATTAATGAAATTATCACATACTACTATAAACCTTTTTTCCATTTTTAAACTTTTAATTTTTACTTTAATTTTTTCTATTAGCTCTTCGGTTTTATCTATTCCTAAAACTTTTCCTTTAGGTCCATTTCTTTTTAATATTTCAAAACTATGACCTCCTAAACCTACAGTGCAATCAACAAAGTTTTCATTTTTTTTGGGTGCCAAATACTCAATAACTTTTTCTAACAAAACTGGAATATGAATCATATTTTTAAAAGTACTATTTATTTCCCGGCCCTATTAAATTTATATTTATACTCCCAATTCTTTTAATCTTTCAGCCATATTACCTACTTCTTTTTCCGCATTCTCTTTATAAGTTTTCCATTTTTCTTCTGCCCAAATTTCTATTCTGTTGTAAAGGCCAGCTATTACTACTTTTTTTTCTAAAAATGCATATTCTTTTAAATAATCTGGAATTAAAATTCTTCCCAAATTGTCAATTTCTACTTCCATAGCGCCTGCTAACATTATTCTGCCAAAGCCTCTTGCATCTGATTGAGATAATGGTAATTTTGATAATTTTACGGCTAATTTTTCCCACTCTTTTTTTGAGTATAAAAATAAACAATTATCTAAACCTCTAGTAATAACCGCTTTTTTACCTAAAGCTGTTCTAAATTTTACTGGAATAGCCAATCTTTTTTTATCGTCTAAATTGTAAGTATATTCCCCTAAAAACATATCCACATTTTACTTTAGTTTTCCCCACCTTTTTCCACAATTTACCATATATTTCCTTTTTACACCATTTTGAAACAAAAATCAACAATAGATACAAAAAAGAAAAACATTAAAAAATATAGATTTTAAAAGGAAAAATAAAAAAAGGCGTTATTTTTTAACGCCTTTTTTCCACAGTTTTTCCACAAAATAGTTATATGATTTTAATCATGATAAAATATATCTTATAGAAATTTATTAATAGATAATTTATTGATTTTTTTGAAGTTCTTCTATTTGTTTAATTTCTTGGAATAATTTATATTGAGTTGGAGGTTCAATATCTAATTTTTCATTTCTCTTTTGAAAGAAACTACTAAGATCTATTTTAAGGAAAACGGGTTCATTTTCTAATTTTGGCCCAAATTGACTGAGATCAATTTCTTTTTCAAAAG
>JBAMLS010000012.1:14073-21214 GCA_039793445.1 Minisyncoccales bacterium
TTGAAATCCAAATTTCAACATCAATATCTCTAATTTTTTGAAAGTTTTTTTCAAAATTATTTGAAACATTATCAATAATTTCTTGAAATTTTGTTTCTGAAATTTCAGTCTGGGAGTTTTTTGCTTCTTTTAATATATCAATGATAAAAGATTTAAGACTTTGAGGATTTAAAGTTACTATATAATGATAACAATTTGTTTCTTCTACTTTTTCTGATTTTAATTCTTTTTTTATAGTGAAGATATCTTTTTGGGTTAATAGTTTCTTAAGTTCTTCAGAAAAAAAATTTTTTTGACTAACTTTTTCTTTCAATGGGACTTTTACCCATTGGTTTTTGATTAAACCAAGTGAACTTGTGTTAAAAAAAGATAAATTTGGAATATCAGTAACATAAAAATATAAATCATTATTTATGAATAAACTTTTGATTTTTATAGGAATTTCAATACCTAATATTTTTGTCCAGGCTTTTATATTACTTACTATTTTTTCATTTGTGGGGTCTGTATTATCTATTGATCCAGAAACAGAAAAATTTAAATTTAAACCTTCTTGATCTTGACTTTTTGTTCTAAAATTTAAAGCAACATCTGCGTTATAATCTTTCAATTTTTCTTCAAACAAATTTAATACTCCTTGGTAGATTCTTTTTTTTGCTAACAGATTAAATGGGTTCCAAGAGGGATTAAATACTCTTTTATTTAATAAAAAGCCAAAAATAAATAATAATATTAAAATTAAAAAAAGAATAATAATTTTTTTATTTTTCAAAATTAATTTTATTTTATCAATATCAAAGAAATTTTTAATTTTAAAATTCATATAATTATAACTTCAAAATTTTTTTCCGAAACCTTTATTTTATCTCCTTTTTTAATTTTATCACTTAAAATTGCGTTTGCAATAGAGTTTTCAACTGTGTTTTGGATAGTTCTTCTCATTTCTCTTGCGCCAAATTGAGGATTATAAGATAGTTCAACTATTTTTTCTTTTAATTCTTGATGAATTTGAAATTCAATACCTTTTTCTTTTAAATTCTTTTTTAATTTATCCAGTAATAAGTGGGCGATGTCTAATAAATTTTCTTTTGTTAATGGCTTAAAAATAATAACCCCATCAAATCTATTTATTAATTCTGGGGTAAAAATATGATTTTTTAATATCCAGTCTAAAAGTTCTGTTTTTATTATATCTAACTTTTTATCTTTTTCTATATCTTCTCTAATTATTTCTGCTCCGGCATTGCTTGTTGCGATAATAATTGTATTTTTAAAACTTACTTTTCTTCCCATATTATCGCTTAAATAACCTTCATCAAAAACTTGCAAAAATAAGTTTAATATATCCTTATTTGCTTTTTCAAATTCATCTAACAAAATCAAAGAAAATGGATTATCTTTTACTTTATTTGTTAAAATTCCTTCTTCTGTTTCTGAACCTATTAGTCTTTTAATATCTTCTTTATGTTGGAATTCTGACATATCTAATCTTATCATGCTGTTTTTATCTCCAAAGTAAATCTCGCTTAAAGCTTTGGCTGTTTCTGTCTTTCCTACACCAGTTGGACCCAAAAATAAAAAAGTGCCAATAGGCCCTGATTTCGTTTGAATATCTGTTCTTGCCCTTCTTAAAGCAGAGGATATTTCAAAAACTGCTTCTTCCTGGTTAATAATTTTTTGATGAATTAAATTTTCTAAATTTAAAAGGATCTCTTTTTCTTTTTCTTTAATTTCACCTACTGGTATTTTTGCTTTTTCTGAAATAATTTTTTGAATGTGTTCGGCAAGTAAAACTTTATTTTTTGAATATTTTGTTATAAAAATAACACTTTCTTGCAAAATTTCTATTGCTTTTTTAGGAAATAACTGATTTGGCAAATATCTATCTGTTAATTTTATTATTTCTTTTAAAGCAGTATAGGTAATAAATTTTTTGTATATTGTTTCTAAACTCATTGCATAATTTTCTAAAACTAAAAGAGTATCTTCTTTAGATATTTCTGGAATTTCAACTTTTTCAAAATAAGAAGAAATTTCTTGTTTTCTTTCTATTATAGTGTGAAAGCCATCAAACGTTGTTATTCCTATTATTCTAAAATTTAAAATTGGTAAGTATTTAGTTAAAACCCCTGTTATATTAAAATCACCTTGCAAAAAGTTATGGATATCATCTATTACAATTATAACATTTGAAGCAATGGCGGCTTCTTGAAAACATTTATCTAAAGTAGCCAAAGCCATTTCTTTAGAATCGCTTTGGGAAAAAATTGATAAAACATCTAATTCTAAAATTCTTTTCCCGTTTAAATTTTTAGTACTTTGTCCAAGAAATATTTTTTGAGCTAAAAAATGCAAAATACTTTTTCTTCCAACATCTGGTTCCCCTACTATTAAAACATCGTTTTGACTTTCTTTTTCTAATATTGTTTCAATCTTTTCTACTATTGTTTTTCTTCCAAAAATTTCTTCATAACCTCTTTTTCTAATTAACTCTTTCCAGTCTAAAGTAAATTTATCCAAAGTAATTGTAAAAGAATAAGATATATCATTAAACTTTGGTTCAATTTTTAATAAATTTTCTTTTTCCCAGAATTGTTTTGATTTTTTAACGATTTTTTCTATTCTTTCTTGCCACAAATATAAATTTTGGAGATCAATTTGATCTAAATTTTGTCTTAATAAAAAATTTTTAAATAATTCATTATTAATTGCTAAAGAAGACAATATCTCCCCTACTCCAACCTTTTCTTTTTTTAGTTTCTCTGCTATTTCTATTGAATCTTCAATAATTTTTTCAAAATTATTATTTCCTAATTTTTTTTCTTCAAAAATTTTTTGCCAGATTTCTTTTAAAATTTCGTTATAGTTTAAAGGACCCCTTTTGAAAATAAAATTTATTTTTTTATTATTTATTTTTAATATGCTAAATAAAAGGATATTATCTGAAACAAAATTTAATTTAAACCTTTTTGACAAAGAAAAAGCGAAATGAAGTATTTTTCCCGTTTCAAGATCAAAAATAGATTCGTTATTTTTGAGAATTTGATTTTCAAAAAACAAATTTAAATACCAAATAAGAATTAATAAACCAAAACTCAAAATTAAAGTTTTTTCTAAATAAATAAAAATCCCTCCTTCTTCTAAGCGGTTTATATTTAGAAAATACAAAAATAAACTTAAACAAAAAATAAATTTTAAAAACTTTTTTAAGGTTTCACTATATTGAAAAATCGGAATCTTATATATTTTTAAAATTTTGAAAATTGGATCTTTTTTAAAATTAAATTCCATAAATTTATTAAATCAAAGTTTTATTAAATTTATAATTTTATTGCAATATAAATTAATAAAAATATAAATAAAGGCAAAAACAACCAGATAAACAAAGTTATAATTAACCCTAAAAATATAAAGATTTCTAAAATAAAAGCAAATAAAATAATAAAAGTTCTAAGAATGGCACCTATTACTCTTGAAATAATATTAGTAGAAAAGGCTTCAAAATATCTATTTAAATTTAAACCTCGACCATAATCTCCTTTAAAATTTTTCCAATAAGAAAAATAAGTTTTTATATTTTGAGATACAGAATAATGATATAAATTAAACCAAAAAAAATTAAAAAACGCTTTAATAATATTTCTTGGCATTACAAAAAAATGCCAGTAAATTAATTGAAAAAATAAATTATTCTTTAAAAAATCATTCATTTTTATGTGTTAACAATAAATTTTTTTCCCTATTTTTTATGATAAAAATAGCAAACATCATAAAGGGTATAGCAATAGTTTGAAAGATAAAAGCAAAAAGTGTGGCAAAAAATATATTAAGTTTTAAAAATAAAATAAATCTTACTATTGCCGCCAAAGGAATACATAATATTGATATTGCTATAAAAAATGCTTTTTGCTTTACCATTTTATTTTTACTCTGGACAGCTGTTTTAAATAATAAAATAGCGCTAAAAAAAGTAGCCAAGCTAAAAATAATTCCAGTTATTAAATTAATTGCTCCCTTGCGACTTTCAGACCAAAATATAAAATTTTTATAATAATGAGTGTTTGCTGGTTTTAAATTAAAGGTACAGAATAATAAAATAAAAATAGCCAACAAAACTATTGAATTAAATAATATTTCGGCAATTTTTTTATAGGAAATAAGATTTAAAATAACAGCTAAAAAATATCCTATCGCTAAGTATCCAAAAAATAAAGATAAATCTAAAAAAAATTCAATCATTATAAGATTTTTTATAAGGATTTTTGGCGTAGATAAACAAAACCAAAAAAGCATCATCAACAAAAATATTTTTGAAAAAGATTTTTGTATATAAGAGTTTTCTTTTTTAAATAACAAATATTCTTTTACCATATAAATGAAATTCACAATGCTTAGAAAAATACTATAAAAAGAAAAAAGTGGAAACATATTTTCTATATTAAAATAAGGATAACAAAAAATTAAAATAAAACAAGATAGTAATTTTTCAAATTTTTGGGCGGCACAGGATTTGAACCCGTAACCTCATGCGTGTGATGCATGCGCTCTGCCATTGAGCTAGCCGCCCTTATTATTGGTGCGGATGTATTATCTTTTAAGATACATGCATCTATTTTCAAATTAGTAAATTATATCATTATTTTAGAATATATCAATTTTAATAAAAAAATCTAATTTTGCTATTTTTTAAAATAAAAACGCCCTAAAAATAGGACGTTTTTAAATTTTTCCAAGAAAAATATGTAATAAATTTATTTTAATTCAATAGTAGCGCCTGCTTCTTGAAACTTTTGCTTTATTTGTTCTGCTTCTTCTTTTTTAACATTTTCTTTTATTACCTGAGGTTCTTTTTCTGCTGCATCAACTAAATCTTTAGATTCTTTTAATCCCTTTCCAGTTAAATCTCTTACTATTTTAATTACTTCTATTTTCTTTTGTCCTACTGATTTCAAAATAATATTAAATACTGATTTTTCTTCTTGTTGGCTGGTAACTTGTTGGGTTTCTGTTGCATTTTGCATTTGAGGCATTTGCGCAAATGCCATTGGAGCTACAGCCTGAACTCCAAACTTTTCTTCTAAAATTTTCACTAATTTAGCTAAATCTAAAACACTCATTTTTTCTATTTCTTCTACAATTTTTTTAAATTTTTCTGGAATTTCAATTTCTTTTTCCATATTTTTTATTTTGTTTTTAGACCTTTAATTTTGCTTTTTATCTTTTATTTGATTTAAAACTAAAATAAATTTTTCTAAATTAAAATTTAAAGCAAAAACAAGATTTGAAATTGGATTTTTTATTGTATAAGTTAGCTTTCCTAATAATTCTTGTTTTGATGGTAAAGAAGATAAAACTTTTATTTTTTCTTGATCTAAAATTTCATTTTCAAAAAAACCTCCCAAAATTTTAAAATTTTCATATTGTTTTGAAAAATTAATAGAATCTTTTATTGCCCCTAATTCATCATTTAAAGAAAATACTACTCCTAATTGCGTTTTGATATTATTTAAATATTTTGAAACCTTATGCAATTTTAATAAGTTTAACGCTTTTTGAAATAATGTTTTTTTTATAATTTTTAATTTATTATCTTTTTCTTTTAAAGAATTTTTTATTTTAAATAAAACATCGCTCTTTAAATTTTTATAATCTATAAAAACCATTGATTTTTGGTTTTTTATAATTTTTTTTAACTCTTCTATTTCTTTTTGTTTTTGTTCTTTTGTTTTTGGCATATTTTTAAATTTTAAAAATAAAAAATCTGTGTTTCCACAGACAAATTAAAAATATATAAAATCTTTTTAATTCCTAAACAGGATTTATCCTTACAGGTACCTGTTGTCTGCGGAATTTTTTAAAACCCTAATTCCCATTTTACTCTTTCTTTACTATTTGTCAATAGCTCTATAAATTTTTCTAAAAATATATAGAAAAAATTAAATAAAAACTATATTTTGTTTAAAATCCCTTTTTAAAATTAAAGAAAAATTTTTATTATATTTGTAATTCTTTTTCTTCCAATAAAGAGATTATTTCTTTTGCGAATTTTCTAGCTGATTCTGGTCCATTTGCTGTAATAATATTTCCATCTTTAACCACATCTTTTTCTATATATTTTGCTTTTCCTTCTTTTAATATTTTTATCGCAGATTTATCCATTTCAGAAGACCAAACTGTAGCCATTTTATTTTCCAAAACGCCTGCCCTTGCCAAAATAGCAGGTGCAATACAAATAGCCCCTAAAATTTTATTTTCAGCTACCGCTTCTTTGGCTATTTCCCAACATTTTTTGTCCTCTATATATTTTTTTGCTCCCCTACCTCCAACAAAAATTATTGCGTCAAAATCTGCAACATTTAAATCATCAATTATTGCGTCTACACTCGTTGTGCCTCCAAAAACGCCTAATGCCTCCCCTAATCTTGTGCTAAATGTTTTAACCTGAAAATTTGCATTTTCAAACTCGCTTTTTGGAATAAAATATTCTTCGTCTCTAAAATCTTCAAAGGCAATAATTATTGCTATTTTCATATATTTATTTTAGATATTTTTTTATTGCTAAATTATGTTCTTCTAATGTTTTATTGTAAATTGTGGTACCATCTGGCAAAGAAAGATAATACCAATAATCTGTATCTTTATGATACAAAACCGCCAAAATACTTTCAAGTCCTGGATTTGATATAGGTGTCGGCGGTAATCCTTTATATTTGTAAGTATTATAAGGTGAATCTATTTTTAAATCTTCGGGTGTAATTTCTTTTTTGTCTAAAATGTAGCCAATAGTTGCATCTGCTTGTAAATACCAATTATTTTTTAATCTTTTTAATAAAATACCGGCTACTATTTCTTTATCATCTTTTTTCTTTACCTCTTTTTCTAAAATTGAAGCTAAAATTAAAGTTTCTTTAAATTTTTGATCTCCTAACTCTTTTTTTATACTACCAACTTTTTTTTCAAAATTTTTTTCGATTTTAAATAAGAAATTATCCAAACTTTCACCCGGCAATATTTCATAAGTATCAGGGAAAAGATAGCCCTCTTTTTCTTTTGTTTTTTCTAAAAATTCATTTTTAGAAAAAAATCCCCTTTCTTCTAATAAATTAGCGATATCTTTTCTTGTCCAACCTTCTTTTAGTGT
>JBAMLS010000012.1:21224-79865 GCA_039793445.1 Minisyncoccales bacterium
TATTTTTAATTCTCTCGCCTTTTACTATTTTTTTTATAATATCTAATAAATTAAAATAGCCATTAAATTCGTATTTTCCTGGTTGAAGTCTATTTTGATATTTTAAATAATTAACCAACATTAAAAATAAAAATTTATTTTTTATTATTCTTTCTTTTTCTAATTTTTCTGAAATTAATTTTGAACTATCCCCTATTTTAATTTCTACTATTTTATTTTCTATTTTTTTAGGAAAAAATATTTTAAATAAAAATAAATTAAGAAAAAATAATAAGAATAAAAAAAAGATAAAAAATATCAAAAAGATTTTTTTCATATTTTATTTAAATTTTAGTGGACTACTTATTAGAGGCACAAAAATAAATCCTGGAGTTTCTTTTTCTTCAAAATTTTCTTCATCTTTTTTGATAAACAACCAAATTGATTCTCCTATTGGAATTACTATTTTCCCACCTATTTTTAACTGTTTTTTTAAATTTGGAGGGACATTTTCTATTCCTTTATTTTTTATTTTAGAAGCGCTAGCTGAAACTAAAATTTTATCAAAAGGCGTCTCTTTTTCGTATCCCCTTTTGCCATCGCCTAAAATAAATTTTATTACTCCTTTTTTAACAAAATTATATTTTTTTGCGTTTTCTTTTCCTAATTTTACTAATTCTGGAATTATTTCAATTGCTATTACCTTTCCCTTTTTATTTTCTTTTGAAACAATTTCGGCTAACAAAGTACTTGTCCATCCAGAGCCAGAACCAATATCTAAAATTTTTTCTCCTGGTTGAGGTTGCAGTAATTCTAACATAAAAGCAACAACACAAGGTTGTGAAATTGTTTGACCAAACCCAATAGGAAGAGGTCTATCTTCTTGGGCAAATTCTTTTAATTCTTTTGGTACAAAATTTGATCTGTCTATTTTTAAAAACGCTTCAATAATTTGAGGACTTTTTAGATATCCATCTTTAATCAATTGAGATACTAAAAAAGACATAATTATTTTTTCTTATCTTCTTCTTTTAGTCCAGGAAAATATTTAGGTTTTTTAATAATTATTTTATAGATATTTTCTAATAAATCTCCACCAGCATAGCCTGAAATTAAAGCAATAGGAGGAGTAAAAGAAAATATAGAGATCAAATCAGAATAATATAGAGCGCCAGCTGTAGTTAAACCAATAATTCCAGATAAAAAAGACATCAAGAAAAAGTATTTTATATCGAAAGGAACATTTTTATAAGAATATTGATGTTTTATAAAGCCAATTAAACCTCTGATTACACCGCCTAAAAATCCTGAAATTAAAATTAAAAAATATGAATTTATAATAGTCATATTTAGTTTTTTATAATGCCGACCTTACATTATTTATTAAAATTAATCCTACAATTAAAACGAAAATAAAAACGATAATTATTTCTAATATAAGTAAAAATTTTTTCATAAAAATTTTAGATTTATTTATATATTTTATATTATTTTTCTCAAAATCTCAAAATAAAAAGAAAAAATTTTTAAAAACAATATAAAGCAGGGGTTGAGGGAATCGAACCCCCATCAGCGGTTTTGGAGACCGCTATTTTGCCATTAAACTAAACCCCTTTTTTAATTTACTTTTTTATTTCTTTGTGTGGGGTATGCTTTTTACACTTTTTACAATATTTTTTAAGTTCAAGTTTTTTACCTTCTGTTTCAAGTTTTTTGCTCTTTTTTGTATGATAATTTATACTTTTGCAAACACTACATTGCAATTTTATAATTGGTTTTTTCTTTTTTGCCATAAATTTGATTTAATTTAAGAGCCAAGACCGGGAATTGAACCCGGGACCTCACCCTTACCAAGGGTGTGCTCTGCCAACTGAGCTATCTTGGCTTTTTATTGGGTAGGGAGGGATTCGAACCCCCGTAGGCCGAAGCCAACTCTTTTACAGAGAGTCGCCGTTGACCACTTGGCTACCTACCCAATAATTTATTTTAACAAAAAAATTTTTTTATTCAATAATTTTTTGGTGTTTTTTTCTCCATTCTTCAATTTTTTTGTGATTACCAGATAGTAATATTTTTGGCACTGATAATTCTACTTTCTTGTTTTTTATCTTTAAAATTTCATTTAATTTTAATATAGCAGGTCTAGTATATTGAGGATATTCTAAAAAAGCGCCATTTTTGACTATTCTCTCAGATAATAATAATTCTGATTTACCGACAACACCAGGAATTAATCTTGATATCGTTTCAATAAAAACTAAAGCGGGAATTTCTCCTCCCATTAAAACATAATCTCCAATAGAAATTATATCTATAGCCACATATTTTGTTATTCTTTCGTCTATACCTTCGTATCTGCCGCAGATTAAAATAAAATGATCAAATTTTAAAAAATTAAAAGCTATTTTTTGATTGAAATTTTTACCTCTTGGCGAAAACAAAATAATTCTTGTTTTTTTTCTTACTGGCTTTATTTTTTTATTAACTATTTTTATTCTTATCAAAGAGGTAATTGCTTTTATTACAGGTTCTGCTTTTATTACCATTCCCCTGCCCCCTCCAAATGGTTTATCGTCTACTTTTTTTCTTTTATCATCTGAAAAGTCTCTTAAATTATAAAAATTTATTTTAATAATATTGTTTTCAATTGCCTTTTTTAATAGGCTTTCTTTAAAATAACATTTAATAATATCTGGAAATAAAGTAATAATATCAAATTTTATTGGCATATTTTTAATTTAAAAAGCGGTAGTATTTTTTAAAATACCACCGCTTTTATTTAATTTCAAGAATAATATAATTTAGAAAATTATATATTTAAACTTTCTAAATCGTTTGTTTTTGAGGTTGTTTTTTTTGCGCCAATCGGTTCTTCTATTTTAAGATTTACTCTGGCGTGATTTTTCAACCCTACAATCCTTATTAGATGTCGGATTGCTTTTATAGTTGAACCACCCTTTCCAATAATTTGGCCCATATCTTCTACATTTACTTTTAATGTGAGTAAAACTCCCATTTCGTCTACTTTTCTATCAATTTGAACATCTTCTTGGTGGTCAACTAAATTTTTAATAATATATTCAAGAAATTCTCTATCTGCTTCTCTTGTCATATATTCGTTTTTTTCTTTTTATTCGACCTTTACCTTCCTCGAACGAGGATTACCTCAAATAAACTAATATTTTTATTTTAAATAAAAAAAATAAATTGTCAAGAGAAAATTCTTGAATAAAATTTTTAGCTTTTATTGCTTTCTTGGTTTCTCTTTCTTTTTATTTTAATTTTTCTTTTTGTTCCTGTAATAATATTTTTATTTATTAATAAATTATAAACTGAATCTGATATTTGAGCTCCTTTTTCTATCCAATATTTTATTCTCTCTTCTTTAAAATTGCTTATTTTTTTTATGGGATCATAAAAACCTAAATTTTCTATAGCCTTTCCTGATTTTGGCGCTCTTTTTTTCTCAATTACAACTATTCTAAAAAATGGTCTATTTTTTTTACCAATTCTTTGATACCTTATTACTAACATATTTTTTTACTTATTATTATTTTGACACCAACCTTTCAAAATTAAAGCATTTTCAGCAGCGTTTTCTTCTGCTTCTTGTTTTGATGTTCCTTCTCCCCTTGCAATTAATTTATCATTGAAATAGACACCTACTAAAAAAGTTTTTGCATGATCTGGACCCTCTTCTTTTAAAACTTTATAAACTGGCGTAATTTTTAATTTTTCTTGGGTTTTTTCTTGAAGTTTTGATTTATGGTCTTTATAAAAATCTTCTGAAATTTCATCTTGTAATTTTCCAATTATATATTTTTTAATAAATTTTTTAGCAGCTCCAAATCCTTTATCTAAATAAATTGCGCCTATTAAAGCCTCTACTGTATTTGCAAAAATGTATTGTTTAGCCTTACTTGTATCTTTTGCTTCTCCTTTGCTTAATAATAAATAATTGTTAAGTGATAACTTTTTCGCTACATTTGCTAAATTTTTTGTATTTACTAAATACGCCCTTATTAAAGTTAACTTACCCTCTGAATAATTATATCTTTTAAAGAGTTCTAGCGTTACTACTAATTCCAATATGGCATCGCCTAAAAATTCTAATCTTTCATTATTTTCTAAATCAATATCTGGATTTTCATTTAAATAAGAACGGTGACAAAAAGCTTGGGCTAATAGTTTTTTATTTTTAAATTTTATATTTATTTTTTCTTCTAAACTCTTATAATCATTATTAATTTTCTCATGTATTTTATCACTCTTTTGCATATTCTTCTAATTCTTTAAAAACATTTCCTAATACGCCGTTTATAAATTTTCCCGAATTATCACTTCCAAAATTTTTTGCCAATTCAATGGCTTCGTTTATAGCAACCTTTGCTGGAACCTCATCTTTATTAGAAAACAATAATTCATATAAACCAATTCTTAAAACATTTCTGTCTATTAAATTCAATTGTTCTATTGGTCTTTCTGGCGCGCTAACTTTTATAATTTCATCAATTTTATCTAATTTCTCTATAATTCCATTAGCTAATTTTTTTGTAAATTCCTCTTCATCAAAATTAGAACCAAAAATTTCAATATTTCTTTGTAAAATTTCGTTTAAATCCTTTGTTTTATTATAAAAATCCCACTCAAATAAACTTTGAAGAACAATAGATCTAGCAATATGTCTTGAAGCCATAATATTATAATTTCTTTTTTGATAATTCTTCTATCGTTAATGGTTTTTTCTTTTCTTCCTTTTCTTTCTCTTTCATTTCTTTCTCTCTTTTTTTACGTTCTTTTTTCTCTAATTTTTCCAAAATATTTAAGACTTCTTTGTTTTTATAATAACCACAATTTGGACACACAATATGAGATGGAACTAAAACGCCACATTTCTGACAAGGTCTCAATGTTTTTGGTTTTAAAAAAATATGCATTCTTCTTTTTTGTTGTCTTGATTTTGTATGTCTTTGTTTTGGTACTGCCATATATTTTTTAATATAACAAATAATTTAGATTTATTCAATAGAAAGATATTAAAAGATGTTTTACAACTTATTAATATTATGCTAATTTATAGATAAAGAGCGCCTTAAAAATTTTATAAAGGAGGTGGAAAAAATGAAATTTCTTAAGTTTTTTTTAAACGGGTTATTGTTTATTGTGGTAGTACTGATGGTAGGAGGAATGTTGGCATTATTAATCCAAGGATGGCAGCAAATAGTTCAAATAGTAAAGATACCACCACTTTTTTTCTTTGTTATTTTAGTCTCCCTAGGAAATATAGTTGATAATTTCTTAGGGAAACAAATAAAAAAGATAATACTAAAGAGGGTTTATACCAAAGGAAAGGTTGTAGCGTTTCAACCTGCTGGCAACGGAGCATGGGAATTGGGAATTATCACAAATGAAATCGTTACAAAGGGAAGTAAAAATTACGTAGTAATTTTTACGCCGACATTCCCGACAATTTTTACGGGAGGTGTGAGAATAATAGAAAAAGAAAAGGTGTTATTCCTCTATAACTTTACTGTAAAAGATTTGACAACTTTTATAATAACTGCCGGAGCAGCTATTAAGAATATAGAGATAGAAGAAGAAGAAAAAAAAGCTGACGGTAAATAAGCCGTCAGCTTTTTATTTTTGAGCTGCTTATTATTGATTATTGACAAAATAAAATAAATGCTATAAACAAAATAATACAGGGGGTCCCAAAAAGGCCCCCCCACCCCTTTTCTTACCATATGAAAAGGGGTTCTTATTTTATTTCGTTATTTTTCCAAATAAGCCAAAAGAATTAACAGATTCGATTTTAATTTTAACAAAATTACCTAATAAATTTTCTTTACATTTAAATTTGCAAGTTTTATAGTGTCTTGATTTTCCATAACACCAAAACCAGGAATTTTCTTTTTTAACCTTATCTACTAAAACATCAACTTCTTTTTTAAAAAATATTTTATTTTTTTCTTTTGCTGTTTTTTTTAGGATATTAGTTAAAATATTATATCTTTTTTCTTTTTCTTTTTGGGAAACATCGTCTTTTAATTTCCAAGCTAAAGTTTGGGATCTTTTTGAAAATTTAGCAATATATGCCATATCAAATTTTATCTTTTTAAAAATTTTAACAGTATTTTGAAATTGTTTTTCAGTTTCTCCTGGAAATCCAACAATAACGTCTGTTGAAATAGAAACTTCTTTTTCTAATCCTTTTCTATATTTTTTAAAAGCTTTTCTTATTTCTTTAACTAAATTTTCATATTCTTTTTGAGTATAAAATCTATGCATTTTTTTTAAAATTTCATCATCGCCTGATTGAATTGGTAAATTTAAATAAGGCGTTACTTTCTCTGCTTTTGCCATTTGAAAAATTAATTCTTTTGTAAAATTTTTTGGGTGAGGACTAGTAAACCTTATCCAGAAATTGCCTTCAATATTATTTATTATTTTTAATAATTTTGCAAAATTTACATCTTTAAATTGATAATCGTTTACATTTTGGCCTAATAACCAGATTTCTTTAAAATTATTTTTAACAAGATCTTCAACTTCTTTTTTAATTTCTTTCCAGTTTCTACATATCAATTTCCCTCTTGTAAAAGGTACTACACAATAAGAGCAAAAATTATTACACCCATTTGAAATTGGTACAAAAGCAGAAAAATTATTAGAATATTTAGGCTTAATTTTAAAATATTCGCAACTTTCTTTTTTTATGTCTTTTATTTTTTGATAAAAATTTTTATTTTTTAAAATAATATTTTTCCATTTTGGTAAAGTTTGAATATTTAAAATGAAATCAAATTTATTTTTTAACTTATTTTTATCTTCATTTAAAATACAACCTGTTAAAATTGTTTTTATTTTAGGATTTATTTTTTTCAATTTTTCTATTTTGTTTATGATGCCATAAACTCTATCTACGGCAGATTGCCTTACAGAACACATATTTACTAAAATAAAATTGGCATCTTCTATTTTAGCTGCCATTTTATATCCTATTTTTTCAAAAAAAGAGGCAATTCTTTCACTGTCATTTTTATTCATTTGACAACCAAAAGTTATAATAAAATATGTTTTTGTCATTTTAAAATTTATATTATTAGAGAAATCAGATTTTTTGATTAGTTCTTTTATCCTTCATCGATAATTTCTTCAATACTATCTGCAATAATTTTTGGTATTTCATGCCAACTTTCTACCTTACCTACCACGAAAACAATTTTGTTTTCTTGCAAAATCATTGGATGTTTTTCTAAAATTGAAGGAAATACTATTACTTCCGCTTTATCGGTTAAATCTTCTAATTTTAAAAATACCATCGGTTTACCATTTTTGGTAAAAATTTTCTTTAAAGAAGATATAAGACCACCCACTCGAATTTTTTGGGGGAAGAAACCATTTTTTAACTGATTTAATGGATAAGCCTTTTTTTGTAAAATTTTTTGATAAGCCTGTAAAGGATGTGAGGTAATATAAAGGCCAAGTAATTCTTTTTCCCAACTTAATTTTTGTTGTACTTTTGCTGGAGGAACTGATTTTAAAAAAAGTGAATTTGAACTAAAATTTGTAAAATTATTATTTCCATCAAATAAGCTAAATTGTCCATTATTATTGCCGTTTTTTTGTTGTCTGCTAAATCTTAAGATTTCTTCAATATTTTCTAAAAGTTTATTTCTTTCTTCGAATTTATCAAAAACGCCAGATTTTATTAAACTTTCTAAGGATTTTTTATTTAAATCTTTAGATTGAATTCTTTTAATAAAATCTTCAAAAGATTTGAATGGACCGTTTTTCTTTCTTTCTGCTAAAATAACTTCAACAATATTCTCCCCCACATTTTTTATTGCTAAAAGACCAAATCTAATTTTATTTTCGCCAGGTATTACTGAAAAATTTCTATAACTTTCATTAATGTCAGGCGGCAAAACTTGAATTCCCATTTCTTTACATTCTTCTATTAACACTGCTATTCTTTCTATATCATTTTTTTCAGAGGTTAATAGGGCTGCCATAAATTCAACTGGATAATGAGCTTTTAGAAAGGCAGTTTGATAACTTATTATTGCATATCCTATACTATGACTTTTATTAAATCCATATTGAGCAAATGGTAAGATCCATTGCCAAATTTGTTTGGCTATTTCTTTTTTAACATTATTTTTTACAGCGCCCTCAATAAATTTTTCTTTTTGAGCTTTTAATAGTTCTGGCATTTTTTTACCTATCGCCTTTCTTAAAATGTCTGCTTCATTTAAACTAAAACCAGCGATTGCTTTGGCTATTTCCATTAATTGTTCCTGATAAATACAAATTCCATAAGTTTTTTCTAAAATTGGTTTTAATTTTTCATGTAAATAAACTACCTTTTCCTTACCGTTTTTTCTATTGATATATTGTTGAACAAATTTCATAGGACCTGGACGATAAAGAGCTAAAACTGCTGAAATCTCTTCTAAATTAGAAGGTTTAAGTTCTCTTAAAATTCTTTTCATCCCTTCAGATTCAAATTGAAAAACTCCTGTTGTTTTTCCTTCCTGCAAAAGTTTAAAGGTTAAATGATCATTTTCTGGTAAATTTTTAATATCAACCTTTTCTCCCCTCACTTCATAAATTCTTGATAGAGTATCTTCAATAATTGTTAGATTTTTTAATCCTAAAAAATCTATTTTAAGAAGACCCAAATCTTCAATTGTATGCATTTCATATTGAGTAATAATAGTGTTTTCTTTTTGACTTGGGTGTTGCAAGGGAATAATATCTTCTAGAGGAACGGCAGAAATTACAACCCCACAAGCGTGAGTTGAAATATGTCTAGCACAACCTTCTAATTTTTTTGAAATATCAATTAATTGACGTACCTTTTCATCTGATTTATATAGATCTCTTAATTCAGAAATTTTTGATAAAGCTTCCTCTAAAGTTGAACCAAAAGGAATTAATTTTGCTATTTTATCGCAAAAACTATATTGATAACCTAAAGCTCTTCCTACGTCTCTAACAACCGCTCTAGCTGCCATTCTTCCAAAAGTAGCAATTTGGGCGACTTTATTTCTACCATATTTTTGAGCAACGTATTCTATAACTTCATCTCTTCTTCTATCTGTAAAATCCAGATCGATATCAGGCATTGAAATTCTTTGTTCATTTAAAAATCTTTCAAAAAGTAAGTTATATTTTAAAGGATCAATTTCAGTAATATTTAGTAAATAAGCGACTAATGACCCTCCAACACTTCCTCTACCTGGACCTACCACAATTCTATGTTCTTTTGCCCAATTAACAAAATCTTGAACAATAAGAAAATAAGTGCTAAAACCAGTTCTTTCAATCACACCTAATTCATAATTTAATCTTTCAATTACTTCTTTTGGTGGGTTTTTACCATACTTTTTTTCTAAATTTTTTTCGTACAAATGTCTTAAATATTCAACTGGGGATATATTATCTGGTGTTTCAAATGGTGGTAATATTGTTTTACCCAATTTAAATTCAAAATTACACATTTGGGCAATTTTTTGGGTATTTTCTATTGCTTCTGGAATATCTTTAAATACTTCTATCATTTCTTCTGAAGACCTCATTGAAAAATCATCGTTTAACATAGTTAGTCTTTCTGGATCGTTAGGTTTGGCGTCGGTATTAATTAACATTAAAATATCTTGGATTTTTGCGTCTTCTTTCTTTAAATAATGAACATCGTTTGTAGCTACCAAGGGAATATCTAATTCTCTAGAAAATTCAATTAACACTTTATTTACTTTCTCTTGTTCTAAAATATTTGGGTGGCGTTGTAATTCTAAATAAAAATTATCTTTTCCAAAAATTTCTTTATATTTTAAAGCGGTTTCTTTGGCTTCTTTTATTTTATTTGCTAAAACTAATTGAGGAATTTTTCCTTGTAAACAAGCCGAAAGAGCAATTAAACCAGAACTATGTTGAGCTAATAATTCTTCATCAATTCTTGGTTTATAATAGAAACCTTCCAAATGGGCTTTTGTAACTAATTTTACTAAATTTTTATATCCTTCTTCATTTTTAACCAATAAAACAATATGATATTTTTTATCATCAATATTTGGTCTTTTTAATTCCATTTTTTCAAATGCCAAATACATTTCGCATCCAATTATAGGTTTTATCTCTAATTCTTTTGCTTTTTTATAAAATTCTACCACGCCATAAAGAACACCATGATCAGTTAAAGCAACGCTTTCTTGGTTTATTTCTTTAGCTTTTTTTAAAATTGCTTCAATTTTTGGTAATCCATCCAATAAAGAATATTCGCTATGTAAATGTAAATGAGTAAATTTTGCCATATTTAGCTATTTTTTATTAATTCTTTAAATTGTGTATTTTCTAATATTAAATTTTCTTTTAAAAAATTTTTATCTAAAATTAAATATTCAAAAATTTTAGTATTGTTTAAATTAATTTTTCCCTTCAAAAAAGCGTTTTTAAAATCAATTGTTCCCTGAATTTCTCCATTTTTTATTTCTATATCGTCAGAAAATAAACTATCTCTAAAATAACCGTCACCTTTGATTATTAAACCAGATAAAAAGGAATCTTCAAGTTTTATATTATTTAAAAAAACTTTCCCTCCAATTTTTACTTTTGTAAGACTTAAAAATCCTTTTGTTTTTAAATTATTAGCAAATAAAGAACCTTTAATACTTGTTCCGACCAAATTTACAACACCATTTATATTAGCATTCTCGAGTATTAAATCACCCATTACCTCATTGCTTGAAAATAAAAAAGATCCTTTTACAATAATATTTGAAAGATCTACATTTTTTTGAAACCTTACCTCTTCAATTGAAATTTGATTTAAAATTATGGCGCTTCTTAAATTTATCTCAATATCTATTTTTCTGTTATATAAAAAAATTCCTTCAATAATTTGTCCAGATAAATCAAGGGGTTGAGAAATTAAAGATTTTTTTTGTATTTCTAGTTCTATCTCTTTCGTAGATATTATCTTTGGCATAATTTTAAAAAATTCTTATATAAATCTTTGTTTGATATTTAGTTTTATTTTAGTATAATAAAAATAAATTTCAAATTAAATTCAACTCTTTTTTTATGAATCCTACTTTAAGAGAGGAAAAAAGATTATTTAAAAAAAAATTTAAAATAATTGCTAGTATAGATGAAGCTGGAAGAGGTTCTTTGGCTGGTCCTGTGGTAGCTAGCGCTGTCTTAGTTGATTTTTACTTTATTAAAAAAAATAGAATTCTTAAAAATTTTCCTGTAAAGATAAATGATTCTAAAAAAATTTCATCTTCAAAAAGAAAAGAATTATTTTATTTTTTAAAAAAACAGAAATTTATTAAATGGTCTTTAGGTATAGTTTCAGAAAAGATAATAGATAAAATTAATATTCAAAAGGCTACGGAATTAGCAATAGAAAAAGCAATTAAAAAATTAGAAAGAAAAATAAAACAAAAAATTGAATTTATTCTTGTTGACGGTAAACAATTAAACAATAAAAATTTAAAAAAATATAAAATAAAATCAATTATAAAGGGCGATCAAAAAGTATATTCTATAGCTTTAGCCTCTATTTTTGCAAAAGTAAGCAGAGATATAATTATGGAAAAATATGATAAAAAATTTCCCTATTATGGTTTTAGAATCCATAAAGGATATGGAACAAAAATGCATTTTAAAAAAATCAAAAAATTAGGTCCTTGTAAAATTCATAGAAAAACTTTTGCCCCTATTAAAAATTTAGTAAGTTAATAAAAAATATGAATAAAAATGATTTTTTAAAAAAAATCATTGTAATTTTAGGACCTACTGCCTCCGGCAAATCAAAGTTAGCGGTAGATATTGCTCTTTGGTTAAAAAAAACAAAAAATATTGAATGTGAAATTATTTCAGCAGATTCAAGACAGGTTTATAAAGAAATGAATTTGGGTACGGGTAAAATTACAAAAAAAGAAATGGAAGGTGTTAAACATCATCTTTTAGATATTATGAGCCCTAAAAGACAATTTACCGTAGTTCACTTTGTAAAATTAGCAAAAAAAGCAATAAATGAAATATTTAAAAGAAAAAAAATTCCGGTTATTTGTGGAGGAACCGCTTTTTATATTTATGCTTTAATTGATGGTATTTCAATTCCAGAAGTTAAACCAAATTTAAAACTAAGAAAAAAGTTAGAAAAGAAAAACGCTCAAGAGTTATTTAATATTCTTTTTAAAATTGATCCAGAAAGAGTAAATAAAATAGATAAAAATAATAAAAGAAGATTAATAAGGGCAATAGAAATTGTAAAAGAAACAAAAAGTCAGGTTCCTAAAATAAAATATAACCCCCTTCCCTATCCTATTCTTTTTTTGGGAATTAAAAAAAATAAAGATGAATTGGAAAAACTAATAAAAAAGAGACTTCTTTTAAGAATAAAAAAAGGAATGATAGAAGAAGTTAAAAAATTAAGAAAAATGGGAGTTTCTTGGAAAAGATTAAATAGTTTTGGTTTAGAATATAGAATAATTGCAAAATATTTAAAAAAGGAAATTGATTATAATAAAATGTTAGAAACTTTGTTCAAAGAAATTGTAAGATTTTCCAAACAACAAATGACATGGTGGAAAAATGATAAAAGAATATATTGGATAAATAATAAAAATGAAGCGAAAAAAATAGTTAAAGAATTTTTATTTAAAAATTAAGAGATTCCATTTATTTTTAATGCTCTAAATATTAAAGTAAATTCTGCTTCTAATTCCTCGCAAATTTTTTTTATATTTTCTTTAGGAATCTTTAAAATGTCTCTTTTAAATTTTCCTAAAGCGTATTTTCTATTTCGAAAAATAAATTGAATTTCTGTTTCGTTTGGCTTTTTTTCAAAATTTTCTTTAACCCATTTATACATTTTTTCTTTTAAATCTTCTGGAAAATATTTGCTGTCTAAAATAATGTTTTGGAATTTTGTAGCTAAATGTACTTCTAAAACTCCAACTTGTGGTAATTTTTTTAAAATTTCTATTGGTAATGTTGAAGCGCCATGAAATACAATGCCAGCAAAACTTTCTTCTTTTGCAATATTAGATAAATCAGATATTAATTCAAAATCTAACTTAGGAATTTTTATTTTACCTTTTTTTGTAATTATTCCTCCATGTTTTGTTTTATATTGAATTGCAAGCTTTATTAAACCAATATTTTTATTTTGTGGTAATATTTTTTTATAAAAATTTATAAAACTAATTAAATCTTTTTTTGTTGTATCTTTTTTTCCTATTTCTCCCACCTCTCCTCCTACTGATATGTTAATATTTTTTGGTTGAATTTTTTTAATATAGTTTAAAAAATATATAGTTAAAAACAAATTTTCTTTTAAATCTAAAGGAGAACAATCAATATCTATATTATAAAAATTATTTTTTATTGCTTTTTTAATTAATTTTTTTAAATTAAGAATTTCTAAATCACATTTTTGTTTATTTCCATATAATAATTTATTAATTTGAAAATGATCTCCTTGTAAAAAGATTGGTCCTTTAAATTTTTCTTCAAAAGCTGCCATTTGAATTATTTTTGAAAATTCTTTTGGGTCTTGCTTGGTATATTTCATTTCTGATCTAGCTAATTCTATAATAAAATACTTTACTTTTTCTTTTTTTGCTACAGAAAATAAAGTTTTAGCAAAATCAAAAGTTAAAGTTCTAATATTAATTGCGGGTACTGTAAAACCAGGTCTTTTTACATTTCTTAATGAATTATAAAAATTAAAAATTGAATCAGAATAGAAATTTTTATTCATCTTAATAATTTCTTAAGCGTTTCTCGCAAAATAATAGGATTTGCCCTTCCTTTACTTTTTTCCATTATTTTTCCAATTAAATATTGAAGAGCATTTTCTTTACCAGATTTAAAATCTTCTACTGCTTTTTGATTTTCAGAAATTACTTCATTTATAATTTTTTCTAAAACATCCTCTTTGTTTATTTGAGCCAAATTTTCTTCTATTAAAATATCTTTTGGATTTTTGCCGGTTTGAATTATTTTAGGTATTATAATTTTTGCAATTTTACTAGTAATTTCTTTTTTATAAATTAAAAACATTAAATCGTAAAAATTTTCAGGAGAAAGTTTAGAATTTTGCCAAAAATTTTCATTATTTGTAATATAACTTAAAATTTCGTTAGTAAGATAATTTGATGCCAATTTAATAAAATCTTTATTTTTTTCTTTAGAGAATAAAATAAAATTTTCAAAAAATTGATTTAATTTTATATTTTTTATTAAAACTTCAGTATCTTCTTTCGGTAATTGAAAAATTTCTTGATATTTTATTCTTTTTTGTTGTGGCAGCTCTGGAATTTCTTTTTTTAATTCTTCTAAATCTTTATTTGTAATATAAATTGGTAAAATATCGGGTTCTGGAAAATATCTATAATCTTTTGCATATTCTTTTTCTCTTTGGGAAAATGTTATCTGTTTTTCATCTGACCAGCCTCTTGTTTCTTGAATAATCTCTCCCCCTTTCTCTAAAATTTCTGTTTGTCTTTCAATTTCATAAATAATTGATTTTTGAACAGCCAAAAAAGAATTAAGATTTTTAATTTCTACCTTTGTTCCTAATTTTTCAGATCCCTCTTTTGCTAAAGAAATATTTACCTCTACTCTCATTTGACCTTTTTCCATATCAGCATTAGAAACATCTAAATATCTTAAAATAAGTTGTAATTCTTTAGCAAAATTTGCCGCTTCTACAGCTGAGTGAAATTCTGGCTCTGTTACTAATTCCATTAAAGGAATACCCGCTCTATTTAAATCTACTAAAGTATAATCTCCTATAGTATGTAATAATTTTCCAGTATCTTCTTCTAAATGAATTCTATTTATAGAAATTTTTTTTAATTTTTTGTTTTCATCTTCAATTTCTAAATATCCATCATAACAAAGTGGAGTTTTATACTGACTTATCTGATAACCCTTGGGTAGATCGGGATAAAAATAATTTTTTCTCTCAAAATAAGAAAATTGGTTAATTTTACAATTTAAACTAAGACCTGTTTTAATTACTTTTTTAATTGCTTCTTTATTTGGTACAGGTAAAGTTCCTGGTTGTCCAGTACATATAGGACAGATATTTTTATTTGGTATTTTTTCTTGAGAGTCATTTTTACAAGAACAAAACATTTTGCTTTTTGTATTTAATTCTATATGAATTTCCAACCCAATTGTTGGTTTATATTTCATATAAATTTATTTTGTTAATTTTTCGATTTCTTTCATAATGTTTACACTAGAGCTAGTACCAATAATATCAGCCCCAGCTTCTAACATCATCAAAACATCAGACAGAGTTTTTATTTTACCTGAAGCCTTAATTAATAATCCCGGAGCAAATTGGCGCATTAATTTTAGATGTTTTGCTTTTTCTTTTAATTCCGAGTGATCTAAAGGGTCTTTTTCTGTTGCTGTTTTAACACAAATTGCCCCCGCTTCTTTTACAATTTTAGATGCTATTTTAATTTCGTCATCAGTTAAATAACCAGAACCTATAATTACTTTTATTGGCATAATATGACAAATTTCTCTTAAATCTGATAAAACATCGTCATATCTTTCATATTTTAAATCAATAATATTCATTACTATATCTACTTCATCTGCTCCATCATCTTTTGCCCTTTTTACCATTTTAACTCTTTCTTCATGAGGACTTTGTCCCATTGGGGGATCAATTAAAACTACTGTTTTTATTTTTGTATTTTTAAGAAGCTGATGTACTAATTTTGCATACTTTGGATTTACATCTACTCCTCTAAATTTATATTTTATTGCTTCTTTACAAGTTTTAATAATATCTTTGGTAGTAGCTTTTGGATCAATATTAGTATGATCAATTAAACCTGCTATTTTTTCTAATGAAAAATTAAATTTATTTTTTGATTTAATATTAGTAAATATTTTTTTAAGATGTTTCAAAATATCATCTGTTACTATATCAATATCATTTTCTCCATTAATTTTTATCCATGCTCCAAAAATATTTTTTTTAGCAAGATTTTGATAATAATCTCTTACCTTTTTCAAAAAAATTTTATTTGACTCATTTCTATCTAAATCCCTTTTTTCTTGGTATTTTCTTTTTATTGAAGTGCTTGGCAAGATATCTAAATAAAATATTAAATCTGGTTTTGGTAAGTTAAAAATTTTAGCAATATTTAAAGCCTTTTTTAAATCAAAACCATTTTGTCCTTGATAGGCTAATGTTGAAGTAAAATAACGGTTTAATAAAACTGTCCCCCCTTTTTTTACAAAATCATTAATTTTAGAAATATCTTTTACGAAATCTGCAAAGTATAATAAAAATTGAATTTCTACTGAAAAATTAAATTTTTTATGTAAAAAATCATGAATTAATTTGCCTATTTCTCCTTCGTAATCAGGATAAGATAATTTTAAAACTGGAACTTTATTTTCTTTTAATATTTCATAAATTTTTTCTGTTTGAGTTTCACAACCTGAACCATCAATTCCTTCAAAAACAATAATTTTTCCCCTATTTTTACTTTGGGATAATTTTTTTTGAGAAAAATTTTTTATCATATTTTTAAATTTAATTTTTAAAATTATAGCACCTTTTTAAGATACTTACCAGTATAAGATTTTTTAACTTTTATAATAGATTTTAGCGGTCCATAAGCTACAATATATCCCCCTCTTTCGCCACCTTCTGGTCCTAAATCTATAATCCAATCCGCATTTTTTATTAAATCTAAATTATGTTCAATAACAATTACGGTATTTCCTTTTTGAACTAATTTTTTTAAAATAAAGACCAATTTTTTGATATCATCAAAATGTAAACCTGTTGTGGGTTCATCTAAAATATAAATAGTTTTTCCTGTTGCTTTTTTTGATAATTCTGTCGCCAATTTTACTCTTTGGGCCTCACCACCTGATAAAGAAGTGGCGCTTTGGCCCAATTGAATATAACCCAAACCAACATCATATAATATCTGAAACTTTTCTTTTAATAAAGGAATATGAGAAAAAAAATCTAATGCTTCTTTTACTGTCATCTCTAAAACTTGGGCAATATTTTTTCCTCTATATTCAATTTCTAATGTTTCTTTATTATATCTCTTTCCTTGGCATTCAGGACAAGGAATATAAACATCAGGTAAAAAATACATTTCAATTTTTTTAACGCCTTGACCTTGACATTCTTCACACCTTCCTCCTTTTATATTAAAAGAAAATCTTCCTTGATTGTATCCTCTTATTTTTGCTTCAGTTGTTTGAGAAAATAAATATCTAATAATTGAAAATATACCAGTATAAGTAGCAGGATTAGATCTTGGTGTTTTTCCTATTGGAGATTGATCAACTAAAATAACCTTATCTATATTTTCTAATCCCAATATTTCTTCGTATTTCCCAGCTTCTTCTTTTGAATTATAAAATTTTTTATACAAAGCCTTTGCTAAAATATCTACAATTAAAGTTGATTTTCCAGAACCAGAAACACCTGTAACGCAAACAAATTTTCCTAATGGAATTTTAACATTTATATTTTTTAAATTATGTTCTTTTGCGCCTTTAATTATTAAATATTTTTCAGGTAAATTGTTTTCACTTTTAAGATTTACCTCTATTTTTTTTCTACCAGATAAATATTGACCTGTTAAACTATTACTTTTTAGTAATTTTTGAGGTGTTCCAGAAAATACTATATTACCCCCTTCTTTTCCTGCTCCAGGACCTATATCTATTACCCAATCTGCAGCTAATATTGTTTGAGCATCATGTTCAACGACGATAACGCTATTTTTTAAATCTCTTAATTTTTTTAAAGTATTAATTAATTTACTTTGATCTCTTGGGTGAAGACCAATAGAAGGTTCATCTAAAATATATAAAACTCCGGTAAGTTGTGAACCAATTTGGGTTGCCAATCTTGTTCTTTGTTCCTCTCCACCAGATAAACTATCGCTTTCTCTATTTAAAGTTAAATAATCTAATCCTACATCAATTAAAAAATTTAATCTATTTAAAATTTCTTTTATTAATAATTGAGATATTTTTAGTTCATTTTCATTTAGTTTTATTAATAAATTTTCAAAAAATTTTTTTGTTTTATCAATTTGTAATTCACAAATATCATAAATTGATTTTTTTAAAATTGTTACCGCCAAAGCTTCTGGTTTTAATCTTTTTCCTCCACATAAATTACAAATTTCATATTTCATATATTTTGAAATTTCTTCTTTTGCATAATCTGAATTTGTCTGCCAGTATTTTTTCTCAAGCCAGTAAATTACTCCTTCAAAATTGCCATCACCATATAAAATTAAATCTATTGTTTCTTTAGAAAGATTTTCAATTGGTTCGTATAATGAAAAATTATATTTTTTTGATAATTCTTCTAATTGCCACCAAAAATAACCTTGCCTGCCAATTTTATGGGAAGCGTGCGCCCAAGGAAATATTGCTCCTTGGGCTATGGAAAGTTTTTTATTTGGAATTACTAATTCTGGATCAACTATTAATTTTTTGCCTAATCCCTGACAAGAAGGACAAGCGCCATATGGTGAATTAAAAGAAAATAATCTTGGTTCAATTTCTGATAAAGAAATACCACAATATTCACAAGCAAAATGTTCGCTAAAAATAACATCTTCTTTTTTATTTTTATTTTTTTTAGAGACAATTACCCTTCCTTGACCCATTTTTAAAGCTAATTCTGTAGATTCAACTAATCTTTTTTTATCAATAGTTTTTTCAATTAACAATCTATCAATGACTACTTCAATATTATGTATTTTATATCTATCTAAATTTAATTCTTTTGCCTCTAAAATTGGATAAATTTTTCCATCTATTCTTACTCTTGAAAAACCAGCGCTTTCAATTTCTTCTATAATTGCTTTGTGTTCTCCCTTTTTTCCTTTAATAACAGGTGCTAAAATAGTAATTTCGGTTCCTTCTTCAAAATTTAAAATCTGTTCTATAATTTGGTCAATTGTTTGTTTTTGTACTTTTCTATGACATTTTGGACAGTGAGGTATACCTATTCTTGCAAAGAGAACTCTTAAATAATCATAAATTTCTGTCATTGTTCCAACGGTTGAACGAGGGTTGCCTCCTGCTTTTCTTTGATCAATAGAAATGGCAGGAGAAATTCCTTCGATTTTATCAACATCTGGTTTTTGCATTACCCCTAAAAATTGTCGAGCATAAGCAGATAAACTTTCTACATATCTTCTTTGTCCTTCTGCATAAAGAGTATCAAAAGCTAAAGAACTTTTACCAGATCCTGAAACACCGGTAATAACTACTAATTTATTTTTGGGAATATCAACGTTAATATTTTTAAGATTATGAACTCTTGCTCCTCTTATTTTAATAAAATCTTCAACCATATAACCCATTTTAAACTTTTAAACAATATATTTTATCAATTCTTTTTAAAAATAAAAGAGAATAGAATTAATATTTAAAATAATAAAAAAGCCCGGCAAAGCCAGGCATTATCTTCAGAAATTATTCTTTGGCTTTTTTTAGTTCTCTATTTTTATTCCCATGTTTTTTGCAGTTCCTTCTATTATTTTCATTGCTTTTTCAATATCTTTTGTGTTTAGATCTGGCATTTTCTTAATAGCGATTTCTTTCAATTTTTCTTTTGAAATTTTTCCGACCATTTTCTTTTTAGATTCTCCAGATCCTTTTTCAATGCCTGCCGCTTTTTTTAATAAATCGCTAGTTAAGGGTTGTTTTACTTTAAAATTATAGGTTCTATCTTCATAAACAGTAATTTCAACAGGCAAAACCCACCCAAGTTGATTTTTTGTTGCTTCATTAAATTTTTGGCAAAACTCGCCAATATTAATACCATGCTGAGCTAAAACAGGTCCAATTGGTGGAGCTGGATTTGCCTTAGCTGCTTCAATTTCTAATTTGACCACTGATTTTATTTTTTTTCCCATATAAATATATTATATTATAATTTTTTAATTTGTAAACTATCTACTTCAACTGGTGTTTCTCTTCCAAAAATATTTACTAAAACTTTTATTTTCCCCCCTTCTTTGTCTATTTGATCTACTTTTCCTTCAAAATCCTTAAATGGTCCATCAATAATTTTTACCAATGCTCCCACCTGAATATCTAATTTATATTCAGGAGCTTCACCTTTTATTCTTTTTAATAATTTTTCCATTTCTTCTTTCGCAACTGGTATAGGTGTAATACCAGAACCAATAAAGCCTGTTACCCTTGGTGTATTTCTTGCTACATACCAAGAATCATCAGTTACAATCATATCAACAAAAACATAACCTGGATAAATTTTTTCTTCAACTACTTTTCTTTTTCCATTTTTAATTTTTATCTTTTTTTCTTTAGGAACCAAAACATTAAAAATTTTGTCTTCCATACCCAAACTTTCAACCCTTTGCTTTAAGTTTCTTGCTACCGCTTCTTCTTCTCCGGGATATGTATGTAAAATATACCAGTTACGACCTTGTTGAATTATTTGTTTTGGCATATTATTAAAATTATTAGTTAATTAAATTATTAATTTAGCTAAAATTTTTAAATAAATATAATCTAAAAGACCTAATATTAGAGCAATAAAAATAGAAACTAAAATTACAATTATAGAATATTTTAAAATCTCCTTTTTTGAAAGCCAGGTTATATTTTTTGCTTCTCTTTTTACGCTTTCTATTTTCTCTTTTACTTTTAAAAATATATTCATAAATTTATATTATATAATGCATAATAAGATTAAATTTGTCAAGAAAAATTAATTTTAAATATCTAAATTAATAACTTTTTTTGCATAAGATTGAATAAATTTTTTTCTTGGCAAAACTTCTTTTCCCATTAAAACGTCAAAAGTATGATCTGCCTTTTGGGCGTCAGCAATACTTACTTTCACTAATACTCTTTTTTCTGGATTCATTGTTGTTTCCCATAATTGTTCCGGGTTCATTTCTCCCAAACCTTTATATCTTTGGATATCAATGTTTTTAATATTTTGTTTTTTTAATTTTTCATAAATTTCATCTCTTTCTAAATCTGACCAGGCATAATAAATTTCTTTGCCAGCTTCAATTCTATATAAAGGTGGTTTTGCAATATATAAATTTCCCTGTTCAATTATTGGCCTAAAATAGCGATAAAATAAAGTTAATAATAATGTTTTGATATGATTTCCGTCTGAATCAGCATCTGCCATTAGAATTATTTTTTTGTATCTTAGTTTTTCAAGATTAAAATCATCAGCAATTGAAGTGCCTAGGGCAATAATTAAAGATTTTATTTCATCAGAAGATAACATTTTATCTAATCTTGCTCTTTCCACATTTAAAATTTTTCCTTTCAATGGTAAAATTGCCTGAAATCTTCTATCTCTACCTTGTTTTGCGCTACCACCTGCTGAATCTCCTTCGACAATAAATAATTCTGACAATTCTGGATCTCTTGAAGAACAATCAGCTAATTTTCCAGGTAAACTTAATCCCTCTAAAATTCCCTTTCTTAAAATAGTTGTTTTAGCCGCATTTGCCGCCTTTCTGGCTCTTTGAGCTAATAAACAATTTTCAATAATTATTTTTGCATCTTGGGGATATTTCTCTAAATAATTTTCTAAACCCCCAGAAACTATTTGCTCTACTGCAATTTTTGCCTCAGGATTTCCCAATTTTGTTTTTGTTTGACCTTCAAACTGCGGTTCTTTTATCATTATAGAAATAATAGCGATAATTCCCTCTCTTACATCATTGCCGGTAAGGTTTTCATCTTTTTCTTTTAAATAACCATTTTTTCTAGCAAAATCATTTAAAGTTCTTGTTAAAGCGGTTCTAAAACCAGTTAAGTGAGTTCCGCCTTCCGGATTAAAAATATTATTAGCGAAAGCCATTTCTTCGGTTTCTATTTCTTTTGCATACTGAAAGGCAACTTCTACAGAAATATCATCTTTTTGGCCCTTTATATAAAAGGGAATTTCATGCAAAACTTCGGTTTCATCAACTAAATACTTTAATAATGACAAAACCCCTCCTTCAAAATAAAAATTATATATTATTGGAAATTCTTCTCTTTCGTCTACTATTCTTATTCTAATTTTAGGTACTAAAAATGCTTGATATCTTAAATGATTAATAATTTTTTGAAGATCAAAATTAACTTCTTTAAATATTTCATCATCTGGTTGAAATAAAATAGTGGTTCCGGTTTCATTTTCTGAACATTTACTCACCTTTTTTACTAGTCCTTTGGGCACACCTTTTGAATATTCTTGTTCATAAATAAAACCACCTCTTTTTACAGTAGCTTTCATATATTTAGATAAAGCGCAAACCACTGAAACGCCAACCCCATGAAGCCCCCCAGAGATTTTATAACCCTTACCCCCAAATTTACCTCCCGAATGTAAAGTAGTCATTATTGTTTCTAAAGCTGATTTTTTTGTTTCAGGATGAATATCAACTGGTATACCCCTCCCATTATCTGAAACCTGAATTATATTTTTCTTTAAAATTTTAACTTCAATAAAGTTTGCATAACCTCCTAATGCTTCATCAAGAGAATTATCAGTAACTTCAAAAACCAAATGATGTAAGCCTTCTGTTCCCGTAGAACCAATATACATTCCTGGCCTTTTTCTTACCGGCTCTAATCCCTTCAAAACAGTAATATCTTTAGCTGTATAGCTTTCTTTAGCATTTTCATTTTTTGTTTTATCTGACATATTTTTTATATTTTATTTTCTTACTTTAAAATTTGGGTTTTTTTCTAATGCTTCAATAATTTCATTATGAACTTTATCTACTATTTCTGGTTTTAAAGGTTTATTTTTATCTAAATAAATAATATGGAAAGAAAGGCTTTCTTTATTTTTGGCAACTATTTCTCCTGAAAAAATATCAAATAAATCAATATCAAAGATAATACCCTTACCCACTCTTTCAATAATATTTAAAATATCAACTACTTTTGTTCCTATTGGGACCACTATGGAAAGATCCCTTAAAATAGGCGGATAATTTGGAATAGGTTCGTATTCTAATTCTTCTTGAGATAAAGTTCTCAATTTTGAAATCTGACTTTCAAAGGCTACTACTCTTCCCTCAATACCAAATTTTTGTAATATCAAAGGATGAATTTCACCTAAAATAGCAATTTCTTTATTTTTTATTAAAATTTTTGCTGTTTTTTGAATATTCCAAAATTCTAAAGGCGTCAAAATTTCTTTTATATTTATATCACTATAAACTGGATTAAATATAAAGATATTGTTAAACAAACTATTTAATATTCCTTTTAGCTCATAAAATATTTCATTTTTTAAATTATTTTTAATAAAAATTAAACCAGATAAAAATGCTTCTTCTTTTAAAATCTTACCTTTTTTGAAAAAGATATTTCCAATTTCAAAAATTCTTATTTCGTTTTCAAAATCGGGAAAAAATTCAAGAATTTTTTGATTATCTTTTACATTTTTTAATAAATTTAAAATTAAATTTGGTCTTAAATATTTAAATGAAATACTTGGTGGATTTCTAACTTCTATTAAATTTTTTAAAGAAAATAATTTTTTATCTTCCTCGCTTATAAAAGAATAATTATATACTTCAAAAAATTTTTGTTCTTTTAAAAATTGTTTAATTTTCCTTATAAATTTAAAATCTTCATTTTCTTTTGGTTTTGTTAAACAAACTATTGGAAATTTTTCCTCTATTTTTTCTAAACCATAAATTCTTCCTATTTCTTCAACTATATCTTCTTTAATATTTAAATCTAATCTTAAATTGGGTGGTTCTAATAATAAGAAATCTTGAGATTGTTGGATAATTGAAAAACCTAATTTTTTTAAAATTTTAATTATAGTATCTCTTTTTATTTCGATACCTAATAATTTATAAATATAATCAAATTCTATTTTTATTTTTGGTATAGGATCTTTTTGGGGATAATAATCTATATAATTTCCTATTTCACATTTTACATATTTTTTAAATAGCTCCATTAATCTTTCTCTAGCTAAATCAATAAGATAACTGCTTAAAGAGTGCTCAAATCTTATTGAAGCGTCTGTTTTTAATTTTAATTTTTGCGAACCCTTTCTAATTTTTACTGGATCAAAATTTGCAAATTCCACCAAAATATTTTTTGTATTTTTCTCAATTCCCGTATCAAGTCCTCCTTTTATTCCAGCTATAGCAATAGCCCTCTTTGAATCTGAAATTACAACAATATCTTTATTTAATTGATATTCTTTATTATCTAAACATAAAATTTTTTCATTTTCCTTTGCATTTCTTACAATAATTTCTTTTTCGTTTTTATTATTCAAGCTAATTTTGTCTAAATCAAAGGCGTGACAAGGCTGACCTATTTCTAACATTACATAATTTGTAAGATCTACGACATTATTAATAGGTTGTAACCCTAACACAGATAATCTTTCTTTTAACCATTTTGGCGATTCTTCCACTTTTACATTATAAAAACTTTGGCCTAAATATCTCTTACAATTTTCTTTCTGTTTTACAGTAATTTTTAGATTATATTTTTTATTTAAAAGTTGTTTTTGTTTTATTTTTGCAAAATTTTTTATTTTTAGATCTAAAATTGTGGAAATTTCTTTTGCTATTCCATAATGAGAAAAACAATCAGGTGCTCGGTTTGGTAAAACCTTAATATCTAAAATAAAATCCTTATCTTTTCTTTCAAGACTTTCAACTTCAAAACTATGCATCATTAATTTTTTTGCTAACTCACCTGGTTGCGGTAATCTTTGATTAAAAAAAGATTGAAGCCAATTATAAGAAAACTTCATAAAAATAAAAATTAGAATTGTTTTAAAAATCTTAAATCGTTAGAATAAAATAATCTAATATCTTTAATATTATATTTTATCATTGTTAATCTTTCTAAACCCATACCAAATGCAAAACCTTGCCAATCTTTAGGATTCAATTTTGCGTTTTTAAAAACTTGAGGATGAACTAAACCTGCTCCCATTATTTCTAACCATTTTCCCTTTTTTCTTTTGATATCTATTTCAAAAGAAGGTTCGGTAAAAGGAAAATAACTAGGCCTCATTCTAATTTCAATATCTTTATCAAAAAATGACCTTAAAAAAGCATTAATAATTGCCTTAAAATTTGCAACAGAAACTAATTTATCAACCATTAAACCTTCTATCTGATGAAAATTTATTTCATGAGAAGCATCAGTTGCTTCATAACGAAAAACCCTTCCAGGTACTATTGTTTTAAAAGGTGGATTATTATTTTCCATATATCTTATTTGAACCGGACTAGTATGAGTTCTCAATAACAATCCTTCTTCTTTTAACCATAAAGTATCCCACATATCTCTCGCTGGATGGTTTTTAGGAATACAAAGAGCATCAAAATTATACCATTCAGTTTCTATTTCAGGGCCTTGAGCGAGTTCAAAACCTAAAGAATTAAAAATATTTATTATTTTTTCCAATTCAATAGTTAAAGGATGTAAATGTCCAACTCTTTGTTTTTTTATTAATCTTGTAATATCAATTTTTTCTTCTCGAAGAGATTTTTCTATTTTTTGATTTTCTATTTCTGTTTTTTTATTTTCAATTTCCTTTTCTAATTTTTCTTTTAGAAAATTAATTTTAATTCCCGTCTCTTTTCTTATTTCTAATGGTAATTTTGCTATTTCTTTAAATAATTCCCTGATCTTTCCATTTTGACTTAAATATTCTCTTTTAATTTTTTCGATATCGTCTAAAGTATTTATCTGTTTTATTTTTTCTTCTATTTCTTTTTCTAAATCATTTAAATTCATAAATTAATTTAAAATTTTAAAACTATATATTATGTATATTTTAATCTTTTTTTTAAAAAAAACAATACTAAAAATTAAAAAAATTATATTTCCAAAATGAAATTTTTTTTAAAAAATAAAATTTAAGAAATTCAGAAAATAAAAAATTTGCGGACCCAAGGGGATTTGAACCCCTGATCTTCGCCGTGACAGGGCGACGTGTTAAACCGGGCTACACTATGGGTCCTTTATGCCAGGAGTGGGATTTGAACCCACGACTTCTCGCTTATGAAACGAGTGCTCTTGCCAACTGAGCTATCCTGGCTAATTTTTGGGGCGCCTGGAATTGCACCAGGGTCTCGGGCTTATGGGACCCGCGAGATACTACTTCTCTACGCCCCGATATTTTATTTCTTTAATATAGTAATATACTTTTTTAAAAAATCAACCCAAAATTTTCATTAGTCAGTGAATTATTAGTTTTTAGTTATTAGTAATTATTTTTAAATTAAATTTATTTTTACCATTACATCTTCAAATATTTTAATAGCCTCTTGGAATGTTTGCTTTTCTAATTTAAAATTAGGATTATCTAAAATATTTTGAAAAATTTCATATAATTTTAAAAGGGGTTCTATATCAATTTTTTCTTCTGTTTTTATGGCTTCTAATTTTTCTTTATAATCTTTTTGAGGATAACCAGATTCAGATAAAATATTAATAAAAAAATTTTGAGCGTCTAAAAATGTTATTTTCCACTGATTCTCATCGTCGGATGCTAACATTTTTTTAATTTTATCCCATCTTTTTTTTCTTTTTGAAATATCAGAATCTGTATGGGTTATTTTAGCCATTAAAGGTTCAAAGTATTTTACATAAAGATAACTTGAATTTTTCATATAAAAAATAATGCAAAAAATAAAAATAGCGCTTACAGTAACGAAAATAATTTTTATCCAAAATATTTTTTCTTGCAATTCTGAAGATAACAAAAACTCAAAAAACTTTTTAATATCCTCTGGTTTAATATTGCTTATTTTTTCAAAAATTAATTCAAAAAAATTAAAAAAGTTTGTTAAAATTTTTTCAATTGTAGAAGTATTATAAGGCATATTATTCATTTTCTAATTTTTCAATAAAACTTGCAATATTAAATAAAGATTCTTCTTGAAATTTTGGCGAAATAATTTGCAGAGATACTGGAAAATTGTTAAATGTTTGAGTTTTTAAAGGAATAGATATTGCTGGTAATTCAGCTAAATTAACTGGCACAGTATAAATATCTGATAAATACATAGATAGCGGATTATTAATTTTTTCTCCTATTTTAAAAGGAAAAAATGGAGAAGTTGGAGAAAAGATAAAATTAACCATTTTAAATATTTTATTAAAATCTTCTTTAATTAAAAATTGTACTTTTTTTGCTTTTAAATAATAAGCATCATAATAGCCGCTTGATAAAGAAAATGTTCCTAACATAATTCTTCTTTTCACCTCTTTGCCAAAACCCTTTCCTCGACTTTCAAAATAAATATCCATTAAATTTTTATTATTTTTCTGAAAATCATTTAGAACAGAAAAACCATATTTTATTCCATCATATCTGGCTAAATTGCTACTTGCTTCAGAGGTAGCAAGAATATAATAGCAAGAAAGCGCATATTTTGAGTGAGACAAAGAAATTTCTTCAAACTTTATTTTTTCTTTTTCAAGTTTTTTAATTAAATTTTCAATACCTATTTTTATATTTTTATCTAAACTATCTCCAAAAAATTCTTTTGGTATTCCAATTTTTATCTTGTTTTTTGATAAAATTTTATCTTTTGAAAAAAAAGATACCGAAGTATTATCCATTTCATCTTTTCCTTTAATTATATCAAAAATAATTTTTGCATCTTCAACATTTTTTGTTAAAGGGCCGATTTGATCTAAAGAAGAAGCGAAAGCAATTAAACCATATCTTGATACTGCGCCATAAGTAGGTTTCAACCCTACAATCCCACAAAAAGCAGCAGGTTGTCTTATTGAACCTCCGGTATCAGAACCTAAAGAAGCTGGTACCAAATCTGCAGCAACAGCGCTAGCTGATCCTCCTGAACTTCCTCCTGGAACTTTTTCTAAATCTAATGGATTTTTAGTTTTTAAAAATGCAGAATTTTCTGTCGAAGAACCCATCGCAAACTCATCTAAATTGGTCTTTCCAATAATTATTGCCCCCTCTTTTTTTAATTTTTTAATTACTGTTGCGTCATAAGGCGCAATATAATTTTCTAAAATTTTAGAAGCAGCAGTGCAAGGAAAGCCTTTAACTAAAATGTTATCTTTAATTGCAATAGGAACACCAAGTAATTTAAAACTATTTTTGTTTTCTTTTAAAATTTTCTCAATTTCTTTTGCTTTTTCTATCGCGGAATTTTTAAAAACATTTAAAAAAGCTTGGATATTTTTATCTTCTTTTTCTATTTTATCTAAATAATAATTTACAATTTCTGTTGGAGAAAATTCTTTCCTTTTAATCCCAGCTACAATTTTGGTAATAGTTAAATTTTCCATTTTAAAATATTTAAAATATCTTTTTTGCTTTAATAAATGAATTTTCTTTTTCTGGAAAATTTTTAAAAATAAATTCTTTTTCTTCTTCTGAAAAATCTTTTATTTCATCTTCCCTCAACAGAGAAAGAATATTATTTTTTATTTTTTTATTTTCAATTTGTATTTTATCTAAATCTTTTATCTCATTAATTAAATTTACATAATTTAAAATTTGAAAAAGTTCTTTTTCCATTATATTTATTTCTTCTTCTGTTAAAGATAAACGGGATAATTTTACTATATGATTAATTTCTTCTTTTTTAATCATATTATTAAATAAATTCTTCGTTTAAATTTTTAATTAAAACTTCTTTCCAATAAGAAAAATTCTCAAGTATTATACCTCCCCCTCTAACTACAGCTGTTAAGGGATCTTCTACTATTTTTACCGGTAATTTCGTGTGCTGTTTAATAAGTAAATCAATGTTCCTTAAAAGAGCGCTTCCACCAACTAAATATATTCCTTCTTGCATAATATCAGCCAATAATTCTGGGGGAGTGTCATCTATTGTATTTTTTGCAGCTTCAACAATATGGTTTAAAGATTTTTCTATTGCCTCTCTTATATCTTCAGATGTAATTATAATTTCTTCTGGAAGACCAGTAAATAAATTTCTTCCTCTTATTGCTGTTGTCAGTTTTTCTTTTGTTGGTAGGGCAGAACCTATAGTAATTTTTGCTTCTTCTGCAGTTCTTTCACCAATTAATAATTTATATTTCTCTTGCATATATTGAATAATATCTTGATTAAATTGATCTCCGGCTATTTTTAAACTTCTAAAAGTAACAATGCCATTTAAAGAAATTACCGCAATTTCAGTTGTCCCTCCTCCCATATCAATTATAAAAAGGCCTTTTGCTTCTTGAATGGGCAATTTAGCTCCTATGGCTGCTGCCAGAGGTTCTTCAATTAAAAAAACTTCGCTAGCTCCTGCGTTTCTTGCTGCCCTCTCTACCGCTCTTCTTTCCACTTCGGTTGTTCCGCAAGGAATTCCAATTATTACTCTTGGAAAAAATGGAAAAATAGAAAATTTTTTTTCCTGAATTTTAGAAAAAAAGTATTTTAACATTTGTTCAGTAATTTCAAAATCTGAAATCACCCCTCTTTCCAAGGGTTTAATAGCTACAATATGAGAAGGTGTTCTTCCTACCATTATTTTCGCTTCTTTTCCCACAGCTAAAATTTGTCCTGTTTTTTGATTAATAGCAACTACGGAAGGTTCTTGAATAATAATGCCCTTTCCTTTTAAATAAACTAAAGAATTTGCCGTCCCCAAATCAATAGCTACATCTTTGGTAAAAAAATTTAAAAAATTATTTTTTTTTAAAAGTTTATTTATCTTCATGTTTATTTTTAAAGTATTAAAAGATTTTTTAAAATTTTTATTAAATTTGAAATTCTAATTAATTTTTTTACTTTTTTATTTCTTTCTTTTAATTCAACTGAATTTTCTTTTAATGTTTTTTCGCTTACTATAATTCTTATTGGAATACCAATTAAATCACAATCTTTTAAAATTTCACCAACTGATTTATTTTTTCTATCATCATAAAGAACCTCAATTTTTTCTTTTTGTAAGGTATCATATAATTTTTTAGCAGTTTTATCAATGTTTTTTTGAGTTCCTATTGGAATTAAATGAACATCGAAAGGGGCAACTATTTTGGGCCACAAAATACCAGCTTCGTCATGAAATAATTCTACAATTGTTCCCATTAATCTACCCAAACCGATACCATAACATCCCATTTGAACTAATTTTTTTTCGCCATTTTTATCAGTAAAGTATAATTGAAATGGCTCAGAAAATTTTGTTTTTAATTTAAAAATATTTCCAATCTCTATTGCTTTTTCTTGTTTTAAATTCTTATTACCACAAATAGGACAAGCAAAGGTTTCGTTTATTATTTCTTTATTAATTGCAATCTTGCATTTTTCGCAGATAAAAATTGTATCTTCTCCAGCTTTGGTAATAACCTGAAATTCATGAGAATATTTTGAAAAAGAACCACCTGAAGCATAAGTTAAATAGGTATAATTTTTAATACCAATTTTTTTAAATATCTCAAAATAACTTTTTTTTACTATTTCATAATAAACATCTAAATCTTTTTCATTTTCATGAAAAGAATATAAATCTTTCATTATAAATTCTCTTTGTCTTAATAAGCCAGATTTTGCTCTTTTTTCTTTTCTAAATTTTGTTTGAATTTGAAAAAGATATAATGGCAAATCTTTATATGTTTGAATAAAGTTTTTTGCTAATGGCACAACAATTTCTTCATGAGTAGGACCCAAAGCAAATTCTTTATTATTTACCCTTAACTTATAAAGATCATCCATTGTCTCCCATCTCCCTGTTTTTTTCCAATATTCTTTCGGATGCAAGGCTGGCATTAAAATTTCTTGACCCCCTATTTTTTCCATTTCTTTTCTAATTACACCCTCAATTTTTTTTAAAACTCTAAAACCTAGGGGCAAAAAAGAATAAATACCAGCAGCGGTTTTTGTTATAAAACCAGCTTTTTGCAAGAAATATTCATTAATACTAATATCTTCTCTTGAAGAAAATTTTTGGGTTTTACCAAATAATTTTGATTGTAACATATTAATGTATAATTTTTAGAATATCATTTGCTGTTACAAAAATCATTAAAATTAGTAAAATAAAGAAGAAAAATAAAGTAATATTTTGTTCTAATTTATTATTAATTGGTTTTTTTCTTATTGATTCAATCAAAAGGAACAATAATTTTCCTCCGTCTAAAGCTGGAATTGGCAATAAGTTAAAAACAGCAAAATGGATAGAAATTAAGGCAAAGATCCATAAAAAATAACTAAAACCTAAATTTAAAGAATCATAAAAAATTATACTTACCCCAATTGGTCCAACTAAAGCAACGTTTTTAGGAATTTTATGAGAAAAAATAATTTCTTTTAAAATATTAAAAATCGATCTAACCACAAAACCTGTAAATTTAACTGTATTTTTTGCACCCTCAAAAGGCGCTAAATAAAATGGTTTTTTAACAAAAGCTATTCTTGTAATCATAACCCCTAAAACCGCTTTTTCTTTTTGATTTGGAAGATCTAATATTTTTGTTAAAATCTGGTTATTTCTTTTAATTTTTAACTCAATTTTTTCTCCTTGGTTATTTTTAATAAAATTTTGCAAATCAGATGTTTTTTCAATTTTAATATCACCTTTTGTTGATTTTACTTGTAAAATTATATCTCCATTTTTTATGCCATACTTTTCAGCAATTGAATTATTAACTACCTTAACTACAACTACTTTAGCATTTTTAACAAAATCATTATCTCCTATAGCAACAGGCTCTCCCAATATAGAAACAAAAGAAAATAAACAAAAAGAAATTAACCAAAATGATAAAACTCCCCCTAAAATAATTAAAAATCTTTGCCATATTGGTTTATTAGAAAAACTTAAATCATCTTCAATCCCCCCTATTTCCCCTTTTACTTTTACAAAAGCGCCAAATGGAAATAAATTTAAAGAATAAACTACATCACCTATTTTTTTTGCAAATAATCTTGGTGGATAACCTATACCAAATTCTTCAACTTCTACACCAAATTTTTTAGCAATATAAAAATGACCAAATTCATGCAAAATTACCAAACCTATTAAAGAGAAAAAAATAATTATAAAAATCCAAAACATAAAATTAAATTATAATTTATTGTTCTAATTCCTTTTCCTTTCGCTCTTTTAATTCCTCAAATTTTTCATCATATTCTCTAAAAAGTTTATCTATTTTTTCTTTAATTTTAAATTTTTCATCTTCTTTTATTTTTCCCTCTATCTCTTGTTGCTGAACTTCTTTAATAATTTCGTCTCTTACCTTTCTCATTTCTTGATAATGTTTTTCTTTTCTTTCTATAATATTTTTAACTATTGCTTTTTTAGTTTCTTCATCTAACTTTGGAAATGACAAATAAATTTTATTTTTTTCTATTTTTAAACCAAAACCTAAATTTCTTTGTTCAATAGCTTTTACAACGCTGTGAACATAACTTTCATCCCATAAAGAAATTTCTATTTCTCTTGAATTTAAAACACCAATAATTCCTAATTGTTTAATAGGTAAGTTTTGACCAAAATAATCAACTTTTATATTTTCAATTAAAGCAATAGGAACAGTATTTGATCTTGCTTGTAATAAAAAATTTTTAAATTCAGATAAAATATTTTCAAATTTTTCTTTTGTTTTATTATAAAATTCATCTATTACCATATTTTATTTTAAATTTAAAATTAAATTTTCAATTGCCAACCTTTCGTTAATATTTTTTATAAAAATATTGTTTTTTAAATCAATAGCAAATTCAAGTATTCTTTTTATTTCTAAAAAATCATATTTTTCAAGAAACCTATAATCTTCAAAAGGAAGAATAATATTTCTTATACCAATTTTATATAATAAAATAATTCTTAAAAAACAAATTATGTCATCAAATAATTTAATTATTTTTTCTTTTTTTCCTAATTTTTTTTCTTTAATATTTTCTAAAAACGAATTTAGAAACAAAAATTTTGCTACAAGATCATAATTTCCAAAAATTTTTTCTAAAAAAACGAAATTTTCTTTTGAAATAAAATTGTTTTCAAAAGATGGAAATTTTAATATTATTCCCCTAGAAATAATTGTTTCTTTTAATTTTCGAAAGTTATCAACTAATAGAATAAATATAATTTGATTACCCGCTCCCTCTTCTAAGATTTTTAAAAGAGCATTTTGGGAAAAATCATTCATTAATTGGGCTGATTTTATAATAACAATTTTAAATTCTGAAATAAAAGGTTTAAAATTTAATTTTTCTTTTAATTCTCTAATATACTCTATTGAAATTTCATTTTTATCTCCCGGCGAGATAAAAATTAAATCTGGAAATTGTTTTTTTTCGATAGCTTCACAAAAATAACATTTTTGACAAGATTTACCATTATTTGTTTTTTCTTGACAATTTATATTTTTAACAAATTCTATCGCGATTTTTTCTAATTTATCTAAATCTCTGCCTGAAAATATTAAAACTCTTGGAATTTCTTTTTTAAAAGTAAGTTTATTTAAAAAGTCCCGTTGAAAATTATATTCTTCAAACATTTTTTGAGGTTAAACTTTTTTTATAAAGTTCTAAATTATCTAAAACAATACCAATACCTTTTATTACACAATACAAAGGTTCATCGGCAACAAAACATGGCACACCAATTTCTTTTGAAATTAAAATATCTAAATTTCTTAATAAAGAACTCCCCCCTGAAATAATAATACCCTTATTCATAATATCAGCTGATAACTCTGGAGGGGTTTCTCTTAAAACATTTTTTATAGCAAAAATTATTTGCCCTAAAACATCTTTAATTGCGCCAGCTACCTCATTTGAACTAATTCTTATATCCTTTGGTAAACCTGATATTAAATCTCTACCCCTTACCGTCATTGTCTCTTCTTTTTTTTGAAAAATTGCCTGTCCTATTTTTATTTTTATTTCTTCGGCTGTTTGAATACCTATAGCCAAATTATATTGTTTTTTTACATAATCTTTTATTGCCAAATCCATTTTATCACCCGCCACCCTAATTGAACTCCAAGCAACAATCCCACCCAAAGAAATTACCGCAATTTCAGTTGTTCCTCCACCTATATTAACAATCATATTGCCTTGAAATGAATAAATTGGAATGCCAGCTCCAATTGCCGCTAAAATAGGTTCTTTTACAAGATAACAATTTTTTGCTCCAGAAGAAATAGCAGCTTCTATTATTGCTCTCTGCTCAGTTGAGGTACTACCAGCTGGTGTAGATATAACAACATCAGGTTTAATAAATTTAAAATATCCTAAAGTTTTAGAAATAAAATATTTTAACATTGCTTTTGTTACCTGATAATCAGCAATAACCCCATCCTTTAATGGCCTATATACAACTATATTATCTGGTGTTCTGCCAATCATTACCTTAGCTTCGGTGCCAACCGCTAATATTTTTTTTTCAGGTTTTGATATTGCAACAACTGATGGCTCTCCAAAAACAATCCCCTTTTTTGGAACAAAAACCCAACTATTACAAGTTCCTAAATCTATTCCAATTTTTTTAGTCACCATATAATTTAATATAATTTTATTGTCTTGAAATTAAAGCACCAATTTTTTGTAATCTACTTTCCAAATTTTCATAACCACGATCAATTTGATTTATATCTTCAATTATTGACTTTCCTTTAGCAATTAAAGCAGCTATCAATAAAGAAGCGCCTGCTCTTATATCAGAAGAATTTATTTTTGTTCCTTTTAGTTCTGTTGGTCCAAAAATAAAAACTCTATGTGGATCAACTATTTCGATATCAGCTCCCATTTTTTTTAACTCCTGAACAAACCCCAATCTATTTTCATAAAGTGGGTCGTGAATTAAACTTTTACCTTTAGATTGTGTTAATAATGGTATCATTAATGGTAAAATATCTGTTGGAAAACCAGGATAAGGCAATGCTTGAATTTGTGATGAAAAAAATGGTTTATTTTGTTTATTAAAAATAACACAGTTTTTTTCTTTTTCAAAATTAATTCCTATTCTCTTTAAAATTTCAAAAAATATTTCTAAATGTTCAAAAACAATATTTTTTATTTTTAATTTTTCTCCTAATAAAGACCCTAAAATCACAAAAGTAGCAGCTTCAATATAATCTGGTATAATTTTTATATCACCACCTTTTAAATCTTTTTTACCTTCTATTTCAAAAGTATGATCGTGTAAAATTTTAACATTCACTCCCATTTTTTTTAAAAAATTTGCTAAAAAAACAACATGAGGCTCTATTGCTCCGCATTTTATAATGGTTTTTCCATTCGCCAAAGAACTTAATAAAAGAAGATTTTCAGTTGCCGTTACACTTAATTCAGTTAATACAATTTTTCCTGGTTTTATTTTTTTTCTTTCAAAATAATAAAATTCTCCATCTTCTTGTACATTTATACCTAATTTTTTCATTGCTTCTAAATGAGTTGTTATTGGTCTTACGCCAATTCTATCTCCCCCTGGTTTTGATATTTTAATTTTTTCAAAACGAGTCAATAATGCCCCAATTAATAAAACGCTTAAACGTATTTTTTCTACTTTCTTATAATCAATTTTTTCAGGATCCAAATTTTTTGTATTTATCTTTACAGTTCTTTCGTCCAACCAGATTACATCTGTCCCCATTTCTTTTAAAATATCTAAAAATAATAAAATATCTAAAATATGAGGCAAATTAGAAATTACACAATCTTTTTTTGTTAATATAGTTGCAGCCAAAATGGGGCCGGCGGCATTTTTAGAACCTAACACTTCAATTTCTCCCGTTAATTTTTTTTCACCATAAACAATAAATTTTTCTTTTTCTTGCATAATTATTTCTTAATGATAACCTAAAAATAAAAAATCTGCAAGGGAGATATTTATAAATATTTAAGTTTTTTGTTATAATAAAAATATGAAATTAGAAATTAAAAGAATTATTTTACTAATAAATATTATAAGTTTTTTAATAGCTGTTCCTTTTTTAATATTTTATGCTGAAGGAAAAAAAATTATTTTTCCTAAAAATAAAATTATTTACACAGGTGGCATCTATATCCAAAGCCCGCAAAAAAATTTAAGTATTTTTTTAAATAATAAAAAAATTGGAAGTATTAATATTTTAAAGTCATCTTTTTTTTATAACCAATTAGAACCCAAAAATTATCTTTTAACAATTAAAAAAAATGGTTTTTTACCAGTGAATTTAGATATTCAAATAAATAAGGGGTTTGTAAATAATTATTTTGATGTTCTTTTGCTAAAAAATAACCCAAAGTTCTTTCCACTAAAAGAAAATGTCGATAAAATTTTAGATATTCGTTATTACAATAATAAAACTTTGATTTATACTCTAGAAAATGACGAATATAATCTTTATTTAGTATCAAATAATTCACTTTCTGAAATTGCCAATAGCAAAAATTATTTTTTAGTTAGAGCAGCCCACTTTAACGATTTTCAAAATAGTTTGATTTTAGAATTTAATTTACAACCTCAAAAATATTTTTTTCAATTAATTAATCTTCAAAATGAAAATATTAAAGAAAATATAAACTTTAATCTACCATTTAATCCAGATATTATTTTTTCTTATCCTTATTTAAACTACGAAATTTTTTACCTTTATAATAAAAAACTTATAAAGTATAATTTAAAATCAAAAGAAAAAATAGAAATAGCAAATAATGTAATATCATTTTTTCCTGACCAAGAAAAAATATTTTACCTTACAGATAATGGTTTTTTAGTTGAGCTAAATATTTATAATAATTCAAAAGGTATATTAAATAATAAACCATTTTTTAATATAAAAAATAAAAATTTTTCAATTATAAATTTAGAAGATAAAAATTTTATTTTTTCAAAAGATGGAATTTTTTTAATAGAAAATGGAGAAATTACAAAAATTTTTAAAGGCGCTGATAATTTTATTATATCTCCAAATAAAAAAAGAATTATTTTTAATTTTAATAATGAGTTATATTGTTTACAAAAAAAATATAATAATAATTCGCAATTTGAATTTATATTTTTAGATAGATCGTCTACTCATTCTTTTAATTTCTTTTGGGTATCTAATAATAACTTTATATTAATTAAAGAAAATATTTTGAAATTATTTTATTTAAATGAAATAGAAAAAATATATTTTTGTACTTCTTATTTTATAGTTCCGGAAAAAATTTTATTTTATAATTCTCAAGATAAAACACTTTATTTAAATAATAATAAAAAAATTTTAAAATCTGAGGCAATATTTTAGGCTTCTTTTGTAAAAACATTACTTGGATCTAAAACTTCATTTTTTTTAATTACGATTTCCTTAAATTTTTCCCAATCTAAAGTATCTTTACCAGCTAATTTACAAATTTCTTTAAATTGACAATATCTACATTGCCAATTATCGGGATAATCTTTTAATCTTTCAGGAATAATATTTTTGTCTATTTTTTCTTTTAATTTCTCTAAATCGCTTATTAATGAATCACAAAGCTCTTTGTTATAATCAACAAAAAACTCTTTTAAAGCTAAAGTATCTTTATCTACATAAAGAAGTATTCCTTTGGGTATTTTAAAATAGTGTAAATAAAGTTGAATTTGGTTTATATGTTCTATTTTAGGCTCAGACAGTTCTCTAAATAACATACTGTTCATGCTTTTGAAATCTACAACATAAAGTTCATTATTTAAGGTCAAAATAGCATCAGCTCTTCCTGAAATTATTTCTTGGGGTGGAATATTAACTTCTGATGCTCTTACCAATCCTAAACTTATTAAAACATTCATCATTTGCATTTGAATATAATCTCCATGTTCATATAATCTTAAAATTCTTGCCTCTGCTTCTTCTCTTGGAGCATTTTTGAATTTAAAAAAAATACTTCTCGGACACTTTCCGGCATCAGTAATATAAAAATGAGTTTGGTTTTTATCTCTATTTTTATCTAAATAAAATTTATCAATTAATTCTTTTAACATAAAAATATTTTAAAAAGGATTTAATCAATTTTATCTTCAAAAATTTAATTCTTTTATAAAAATTATCTCTTTGACCACTGCGGTGCTTTTCTCGCTCTCTTTAAACCTGGTTTTTTTCTTTCTTTTACCCTGGGATCTCTTGTTAAAAAACCAAAAGATTTTAATCTTTTTCTATATTCTTGATTCAATTTTACTAAAGCCCTAGAAATACCTAATCTTAATGCTTCAGCCTGAGCAGAAATACCTCCCCCTTTTAAAATTGCTGAAATTTTTACTTTATCAAAAAGTTTTAGCAATTTTAAAGGAGATAATACAATTTCTTGATAAAATTTTACAGGAAAATACTCAGTAAATTTTTTATCATTTACCAAAATTTCTCCCTTACCTTTAAATAATCTGACTCTTGCAATTGCTGTCTTTCTTCTTCCAATAGCTTCAATATACTTATTTGATTTTTTTTCTTCTTTTAAGTCAGAAATTAAATTTTTTCCATTACTTCTTGTTTTAATTTCTTTAGGTTTATTATATATATCTTTTTTTTCTGTATCTTTTCTTATATTTTTTCTCATAATTTTTATTCAAATTTTAAACGTTTTATAAATTTATCCCTTAATTTATTTTTAGGTAACATCCCGTATACTGCTCTTTTTAAAACTAAATCTGGTCTTTTTTTGAATAAAGTTTCTAATTTAATTTCTTTTAAATGACCCAAATATCCACTATGTTTTCTGTATACTTTTTGAAATATTTTTTTTCCCGTAAACCTTATTTTATCTACATTTTTTACAATTACAAAATCGCCAATATCTTTATAAGGCACAAAATTTACTTTTTGTTTTCCTCTTAACAAAATAGCAATTTCCCCTGCTAATCTCCCTAATGATTTATTTGTTGCATCAATAATATGGGTTTTTCTTTCCATAAAATTATTTTACAAATTCAATAATTGCCATTTTTGCGCTATCTGATATTCTTGGGACTAATTTATATATTCTAACATATCCTCCATTTCTATTTTTATAAAGAGGAGCTATTTCTTGCATCAATTTTTTAACAGTTTTTTTATCAAAATATCTTAAAAGATATCTTTGATTTATAAGACCACCTTTTTTAGCTTTTGTTACCATTTTTTCTATTATTCTTTTTATTTCTTTTGCCCTTGCCAAAGTAGTTTTAATTTTTCCATTTAATATTAAATTTCTACATAAAGATTTATATAAAGCCTTTCTTTGATCTCTTTTTCTTGAAAATTTTCTTCCTTTTTTAAGTTTTTTCATATAATTTTTCTTAATTTTTTCTTATTTTTTTATTTTTTTCTTTTTTTCTGTCTTTAAAATTTCGGTTTTTTCTTTTTTTTCTTTTTCTTTTAAAAAAGAGTCCTCTTTCTTATCTAAATTATTTAATAAATATGAAAACTGTTCAATAATAATATTCAAACTTTTAGCATACGCCTCTTTCGGGTTCAAGGTACCATCAGTTTCAATACTTAATATAAGTTTCTCAAAATCTGTTCTTTTACCAACTCTTACATTTTCAATCTTGTAAGATACTTTTTTAATAGGTGTAAAAATTGCGTCTATTGGAATTTCTCCAATAACTTTTGTTTTTTCTTCTCTCATTTCTATTGGTAAATAACCAACTCCCCTTTCTACTTTTATTTCCATTTCTAATCTAGCTTTTTCATCTGTTAAAGTGGCAATAAGTTGATCTTTATTTACTACTTCTATTTGTGGCGTAGTTTTTATATCTTTTCCTGTTACCTTTCCCTTACCCTTTACAGATAAAGTAATAATTTGAGGTTCATCATCTTGCATTTTAAATCTTAATTTTTTTAGATTAAGACTAATAATCACCACATCTTCTAAAACTCCTGGTAAGGTAGTAAATTCATGAGAAACACCTTTTATTTTAAAGCTAGTAATCGCACAGCCCTCTAAAGAAGAAAGTAATACTCTCCTTAGGGTATTTCCCAATGTTATTCCATATCCTGGATACAAACCTTCAATTTCAATTTGAGCTGTGTCTTTATCTTTTTCTATAAATTGAATTTTATGAGGGAGTGGGATCATATTTTTAAAAATTAAAATTTTAATTACCTTGAATAAAACTCGAAGATAAAAGACAAATTAATTGGGGGGATTGTTTGATTATCAATAATAGGATCATCTATTACTTCAATAATTAAATTTTCTTTATCTATTTTTAACCATTGAGGAGGATTAAAATTTTTAATACGCATTTTTATTAACTGTTTTAATTTTTCTGTTTTTTTACTTTCCCTTAAGGTAATTTTATCTCCTTTTTTTACTTTTATACCGGCTTTATTAATATTTTTTTCATTTAATTTAAAAAATCCATGGTTTATTAATTGTCTTGCATGTTTTCTTGAAAGGGCAAAGTTTGTCCTAAAAATAACATTATCAAGACGTCTTTCTAAACTTTGTAAAAATAAAATAGCAACATCTGAAACTTTTCCTCTTCTTTTTAATATTTTCTTTATTTCATTTTTTAATTGCGTTTCTGTTAACATATAATAGTATTTCAATTTTTGCTTTTCGGTAAGTTGAGTTTTATACTCACTTTTAGATAAAGTAGGTCTTTTTCTTTTTACACCAGGTGGATAAGGTCTTTTTACCATTAAACACTTAGGAGAATAACATTTATCTCCTTTTAAAAATAATTTTTGTGATAAACTTCGACAAATTTTACATTTATTTGATATTTTTACCATATGTTTTATACTCTTCTCGGTTTAGGGGGTCTACAACCATCGTGAGGAATTGGAGTTATATCTTGAATACTATCAAAAACAATTCCCTGGCCGGCAAGAGTTCTTAAAACCAAATCCCTTCCAGATCCTACGCCTTTTACAAATACATCTACGCTTTCCATACCTAATTTTTTTATTACTTGGGAAATTGCCAAGGCTACTTGCGAAGCAGCATAAGGAGTACCTTTTTTAGTTCCCGAAAAACCTAAAATTCCCGCGCTTTTCCAAGTTAAAGTATTACCTCTTTCATCAGTTAAGGTAATAATGGTATTGTTGTAGGTGGTGTAAATATAAATACGACCCTTAGGAATAACTTTTGAAATTTTAACTTTTGGTTCCTTAGAAAGGGCACTCTCAATTTTTTCTGTTTCTTTGATTAATTGTGTTTGATCTTGTTTTATTACTCTTTTTTTACCCATAGAAATAAAAAAATATAAAAAATATTTTAAAAAATATTTATTATTTTGGAGCTGGGGGTGGTTTTCTACCTGATCCTACTGTCTTTCTTACATTACCCCTTATTGTTCTACAATTTTTTCTCGTTTTTTGGCCTCTTACTGGCAAACCTTTTATGTGTCTTAAACCGCGATAGCATCTTATTTCTTTCAACCTTTTAATATTTTCAATTATTTCTTTTTTAAGTTCTCCCTCAACTTTATAATTTTTTTCTATTTTATCAATTAGTTTTTTAAATTCTTCTGGTGTTAAATCTTTTGTTTTCTTTTGAGGCGAAATATTTAATTCTGAAAGTATTTTTAACGCTAAAGGCCTTCCTATTCCATAAATATAGGTTAAAGAAATTAAAATTTGTTTTTCATCTGGAATATTAACACCTGCTATTCTTACCATAATTTTAAAAATTTTATCCTTGTCTTTGTTTATGTTTTGGATTTGAACAAATTACATATAACCTCCTTTTTCTTCTTACAATTTTACAATTTTTACATATCTTTTTTACTGATGACTTTACACGCATAATTTTAAAATAAAACATCACTTTCTAAAAATAATTCGCCCTTTATTCTTATCATAAGGGCTTAATTCCACCATTACTCTATCTCCGAGTAATACTTTAATATTATTTACTCTCATCTTACCCGAAAGATGAGCAAGTATAATTTTATTATCATCTAACTTTACTCTGAAAAATAAATTAGGCAAGGTTTCAATTACCTGACCTTCAACAATAATATTTTCTTTTGACATTTAATTTACAGTTTAAAAATAGCAAACAATTTAAAAAATGTCAATTATTAATTCTTAAAATGCAATTTCAACTTTTATTCTTTTTGAATCATAAGGAGCTCTTTTTAAAAATGTTGGCCAAAAAATAATTTTAACATTTTTTATTTGAGGATAATTTTGAAAAATAATATTTTCTATTTCAGATTCTGATCTTCCCTGAATTTTTGAAACTAAAAGTCCTTCTGGAATATTTTCAAAAGTTTTTCCAATAAAATCTATTTTTAATGTTATTTCATCAGGAAAATTATTATTAATTATTTGATATTCATAAAATTGACTATTTGGTACAATGTTTTTTGAAGAACCAAGAGAATTTAAAATTATATTATTCCAAAAATTATTTAAATCAGAAAGTAAAATTGCGGGAATTTGATATTCTCCATTAATTATACAAGAAAACTTATCTACTTTTTCGTTTACTTGATGATCGCAATTAAAATTTACATTTTTTAATAATATTCCATCTTTAATAATAAAAAAATCTTTTTGATATTGATCTGAAATTTTATCAGTTATATGTTTGGTCATTTTTTGTTGAAGAATATTTTTAGCATCGTCAATATCTTTTTGAACAATAACTAAAGAAGAGCCAGTTTTACCTCCCTGCATTGGTTCTTTAGATTCTCCAAAAACAAATGAATAAACCTCACTTCCCGCTAATCCAGGAATTGAAAATTTTGTCGGCCCAATATTATATTCTTCTCCCGGATTTTCCGCTACAACTTCTATTTCTATCGAACCAGGAATTATCTTTTTCCCTTCAACTTTTGCTGGAGGTATCATAAATTTGTTTTTTGCTTTAAAAATTTTTCCATCTGCTGATAAAAATCTAGTATTTTGCACTAAACTTATTGGTTTTGGGGGCACAATAGAATTATAAACTGTAATTTTTCCTTCGCTTTTTTGAGCATCTTCGCTTTTACCTGTAGGAATAAAAGTTTGACTCTCTTGAATATTTTCTGAAAAAATTTTCCCAAAAAGAATATCACTAGAATTAATACTTTGTTCTTCTTTAAATAATAATTTTATGTTTTTTGAAATTTTAACATTTTCAGTAGTGGGATAAAGGAAAATCGTTGTTTTAGATGTATAATAAAAAAATAAAAAAATTAAAATAAAAATTAATGATGAAAAAATAAGAATTTTGACCCCCGGAGTAAAAAAATTTTTTTTAGGAGGAAGAAAATTTTCTTTCTCGTTTGGATGAAAAATATCATAAATTTTTTCTACCATATATTTTTAATTATTAATTAAAATTGCCTTTATTCTTTTTGTATTTTTTCCAATAGATTCAACTTTTTGAATTTTAAAAATACCTAAAATACCTGTCTCTTTAACATGGGGGCCTGCGCATATTTCTTTTGAAAAAACTTCTCCTGTTTTTTCATTTAAAATTGTATAAACAGATACAGTTTCTGGATATTTTTCTTTAAAAAAAGCTAAAGCCCCTGTTTTTATTGCCTCTTCTAAGGGCATTATTTCTTTTTTAACAATTAAATTTTCTTTTATTTTTTGATTAACTAAATCTTCTATTTTTTTTATTTCATTATCTGTAATTTTTTTATCATAAAAAAAATCAAATCGCAATCTCTCAGGCTTTATATCAGACCCCGCCTGTTTTACAGTTAAATCTAAAATTTTACGAAGAGCAGAATGTAAAAGATGGGTTGCGGTATGATATTTCGTTAAAACTTCTTTTTCTTTTTCGTTTTTTGCTAATTCAATACCAACACCACCAAATTTTTTTTCTGATCCAATTTTAGAAATTTCTTTATGTTTTTTAAATTCTTCCCAAAATTCATCTTCTTTAATAATAAAATTATTTTCTCTTGCTAATTCTTTTAAAAGTTCTATGGGAAAGCCAAAAGATTGATATAAATAAAAAACAATTTTTCCTGGAATTATTTTTTCTTTTTCAAATTTTTTACATTGATTTTCAAACTCTTTTAAGCCTTTCTCTAATGTTTTTTTAAATTTATTTTTTTCTTCATAAATAATTGAAATAATCTTTTTATCTTTATCTATTAATTCTGGATATCTTTTGCCATAAAAATCAACAAAATATTTTACTGGTAATTTTTCCCATCCTTCTTTTAAATTTAATAATATTTCTATTCTGGCTATTCTTCTAATTAAAAATCTTAAAATATAACCATGAGAAACATTTGAAGGTAATATTCCCTCAGAAACTAAAAATACTATTGCTCTTAAATGATCTGCTATAATTCTAAAATTTCTTTTAGCTTCTTGATATTTTAAATTGCTATATTTTTCAATTTCTAAAATTGCAGGAAAAAATAATTCTGTTTCATAAGCAGTTTCTTTTTTTTCGATTATACTTGTTAATCTCTCAAGGCCTATACCCGTATCAACATTCTTTTGCTTCAAAAATGTAAAGGAATTATCTTCTTTTTTTTCATATTCCATAAAGACTAAGTTCCAAATTTCTAAGTATCTATTACAATATTCACAATTTGGACCACAACTCTTTTTTTTACAACCAAATTCTTCTCCTCTATCGTAATAAATTTCTGTACAAGGACCACAAGGACCCGTTTGATAAACTGGTCCCCAAAAATTATCTGACATTCCAAATTCTTTTATTTTTGGTAAAGAAATACCATTTTTTTGCCAAATTTTTAAAGATTCTTCATCTCTTGGTAATTCTCCTTCCCCCTTAAAAATAGTAACTTGAATTTTATTTTTATCTAATTTTAGTGTATCAACTAAAAATTCTAACGCATATTTTATAGCTCCTTCTTTAAAATAATTACCATTTTTATCTTGGCCTATTGACCAATTACCCAACATTTCAAAAAAAGTATGATGTCTTTCATCGCCAACTTCATTAATATCGTTAGCTCTAAAACATTTTTGGCAAGAAACCAAATGTCTTGTTCTAAAATCTTTAATTACATCTTTTTCACCTAATAAATAAGAATTTAATTGTTGCATGCCAGCAGCTGTAAAAAGAGTCGAGGGATTTGGAGCGATTAAAGAACTTGAAGGAATTATTTTATGTCCTCTTTTTTGAAAAAAATCAAAAAAGATATTAATTATATCGTTAGAATTCATAAATTTTTAAGTAAATCTATCTGCTATAGAAGAAGCGGCAAAAGATTCTGGTTTTATTTTTGCTTCAAAACCATTACTTTTGATTAAACCAATTATCTCTTTAACCATATTTTTTGTATCTCCATTTTCACTAATGTCAGCATGAATATATTGCAATTGATAGTTTAATTTTAAATTATTTTTTCTTATTGTTTTTTGAAATTCTTCTTTAAATTCAAGAGCTAATTTACAGGATAAATATACCTCCTGAATTATTCTTTCATGTAAATTATAAAATTTTTTAGAATAATGCATTTTATGTAAAAAAAACCTCCCCCCTTCTCCTACTCTTCTTACAACTAGCGCTACCGGAAAATAAGGAGATTCTGTTGCAGAAGAATCACAACCTACTACTATTTCATAAAAATTCGCTGGTTTTTCTAAAAGATAATTTACCACAGCTGAAACCGTTTCTTTAAAATTTATTGTACCCAAAGTTGGATTAAAAAATTTTAAATTTTTAAAACTTTCATCCATATATTATTTTTCTAAATTCTTCTATATTTATTGAAGCGCTTCCTATTAATAAACCATTTATTTCTTTTAATTTTAAATATTCGCGAAAATTCTTTGAATCAATACTACCTCCATAAAGAATTTTAAAATTTTTATTTATTCCCTTCAAAAAAATCAAAACATTTTTTAAATCGTCTGGTTTACAAGGATTATTCGTACCTATTGCCCAAACAGGTTCATATGCTAAAATTATATTTTTAATATCATTTTTAATAATAAAATTCAACTGTTTTTTTAAAATTTTAAATGTTTTATTTGCTTTTTTTTCTTTTAATGTTTCACCAATACACAAAATTACCTTTAAACCTACTTTTTGAGCTGAAATTATTTTTTTAAAAATTATTTCATCTGATTCTCCTAATGCCCTTCTCTCTGAATGACCTAATATAACATACTTTACCCCCAAATTTTTAAGCATTAAAGGAGAAATTTCTCCTGTAAAAGCGCCTCCATTTTTTGAAAAATGACAATTTTGAGCGCCTAATTTTAAATTCTTTGAATTTTTAAATTTTAAAAGATATATAAAAGGTGGACAAATTACTATTTCATTTTTTGTTTTTTTAACTTTATTTTTAATAAAATTAAAAATCTTTTCAGCTTCTTTTAAGGTTTGAGGATTACATTTCCAATTTGCAACTATTAAATATTTTTTCATAAGATTGCTTCTTTTAATAATTTAGCCGCCTCTTCTGGAGCAATGGTTATAATTTCAATCTTTGCGCCTAATTCAAAACCCGCTATAAGAGAAACTTTTGGCAAAAAAGTAAAATGCCAATGATAATATTGATATTTTTTATAATTTTTATGATCTAAAGGAGCTGTATGTAAATAAAAATTTAAATCTGGGCGATCCAACACCTTATCATATGATTTTATAATAATTTGAAAGATTTCCGCTAAATATTTAATTTGATCATTAGTAATTTTTTCAAAAAAAGCGCTGTGGAACCTTGGTGAAATAATGACCTGAAAAGCGCTTTTTGAAGCAAAGGGACATATAGCAATAAAATATTTATTTTTATAAACAACTCTTAAACCCTCTTTTTCTTCCCATTTATTAGAAAAACAATAAATACATTTTTTAGATTTTTGATAAAATTTTTTACTCGAAATTAAAGCCATATTTAAATCTGGATCTATTAAAGGAATTCCTATTATTTGAGCATGAGGATGAAAAATAGAAGCTCCAGCACTTTTGCCTTGATTATAAAAAATAGCGATATATTTTATATTTTTTTCTTTTGAAATCTGATAATATCTTTCTTTAAATACACTAATTAGTTCTTTAAAATCTGATAAAGAAAAATTAAATAATTGTTTTTTATGTTCTTTTAATACCACAATATTATGAATACCATAAGCTGGAATCCTCAAATAAGGACCAACTTTTTCTTTTTTTAATATTAAATTAGATTCGACAGCTGGATATTTATTTTCTATTACAATTGTTGTCCAGTCTTTAATATCTTTTAGAGTTTGATTTTTATTTATTAATATTTTTTTATTATTTAAATATCCTAAAAATATTTTGGTATCTTTTTCTATATTGCAAAAAGGACAAGTTTTCTTTGGGGGGATAAAAACTCTTTCTTTTCTTTTAAATTCTTTTGGTCTAAAAGCTCTTTTTTTTGCAATTATTACCCAATCTCTTCCCAAATGATCAAATCTTAATTCTGGTACAAATTCTTTTTTTTCGTAATAATTTTTCATAAATTATACTTTTTAAAAATTATATTTAATCTTATTTTTAAAATATCTAAAGCCATCTGAAAAACATGTTTTAATTTTACTTTGCTATCTAAATCATTTTTCCAAAGAACTGGAATTTCTTTTATTTTAAATCCTTGTTTTTTTGTTAAAATTAAAATTTCTGGATCAAAAGCAAAACCATTAATTTTACAATGGGGAAAAACTTTTTCTACAACTTCTCTTTTAAACATTTTAAAACCACATTGAGTATCTTCTATACCCCACAAATCTAAAATAACTTTTCGATAAACTTTAAAAGCAAACCCCAGGAATCTTCTTAAAAAAGGTTGAGGAGGATCTAAAATCGCTCCTCTTATATTCCTTGAAGCTATTAATACATCAAAACCTTTTTGAATTTCGGGTATAAATTTTTCAATTTGATAAATAGGAGTTGAATTATCAGCATCAGCAAACACGCAAATTTCTCCAGAAGATTTCAAACAACCCTCTCTAACGGCAAAACCCTTTCCTAAATTTTTTTCTAAATTTATTAATTTTAAATGGTGAATATCTTTCATTAATTCTTCTACTATTTTAGCAGTATTATCAACAGAATGACTATTTACCACAATAATTTCAAAAGTATAACTTTGTTTATTTAAATAATTAAAAATTTCTTTTAATGTCGAAGGTAACCTTTTTTCTTCATTAAAAGCGGGTATTATAACTGAAAGAAAAGTTTTGTTTTCCATTAATTTTATTTTAATTTTAAAACCTTTTATTTTAGAATAACACTATTTTTTTGAAAGAAATGGAGAATTTTTTATATAAAATCTCCAAGGAACTTTTGACCAAAATGGGCCTGAATACTCTATTCCGATTCTTAAAGCGGCTTTTATCTCTGATTTTTTAATTTTCTCTCCCCAATCTTCTAACCAAATTTTCTTACTTTTTGTTAAATCTTCTCCATAAAAAGATTTATCTAATTTTAAATAATTACATAATTTACCTGGACCATTGGCTATTTTTAAAATATTTTTTCTACTGTTTTTAATTTTTGGCTCTAAAGCCCTTATTAAAACGCATTCAGGTTTTCCTTCTTTAAAAGTTGAAATATTTAGTTGCCAATACATGCCATATACCAAATAAATGTAAATGTGCCCTCCAATTTTATATTCAGCCTTATTTCTTTCGGTAATTTTTCCCGAAAACGCATGAGAAGCTTTATCTTTAGGTCCTATATAAGCTTCTGTTTCTACAATTTTGCCAATAATTTTTTTATTACCTATTTTTCTTATAATATACTTTCCCAATAAATCTTTTGCCACAATTAATGTTTTTCTTGTAAAAAAATTTCTTCCTAACCTTTTTTTCATATTTATCTTTTGTATAATCCTATCAATTCTGCTTTCTCAATTATATGCCCTGCTATTAATTTTTCTAATTCTTTTACATTACTTCCCTCTTTTAAATTTAAAATATTATCTAAAGCATATAATTTAAAATAATATCTATGTGTACCAGAAGGAGGACAAGGTCCACCATAATTTAAATTTCCAAAATCATTTTTACCACTTGTGCTTTTAGGAGGAGTTTTACCACTCTCAATTTCTTTAATATTAGGATCTATATTCCATAATAACCAATGTATCCACCTTCCCGTTGGCGCATCGGGATCATCTACAATTAAAACTAAACTCTTTGTATTTTCGGGAATATTTTCGAAAATTAAAGTAGGATTAATATTTTCACCGTCACAAGTAAATTTAGTCGGAATATAACCTAAATTGGTAAAATTTGGGCTTGAAATTTTCATATTTTGCTGAATATTCTTATTATTAAAATTATTTTCAACAAATCTTTTTTTATTATATTTCAAATTTTTATTAAAATAAAGAAAAAGTATAAAAATAAGAAATAAAAGTAAAATTAAAATTATTAAAAATTTATTTTTCATAGTTTTGAAAATCTGGAATAAATGTTTCTTTTGCTGATGCTAAATCTTGAAAAAGTATATTTTCAAAACCTAATTTTGTAGCAAAATTTAAAACTTCTTCATATTCTTCTTTGATAATTTTTCTATTAATTTCAGGATACAAACTTGCTTTCCAAAGAGGAGTATACTGAGACATTAAACTTAACCAGACATTTTTCCCAATGTTTTCTCTAATCCATCTTAATACACCTTTTGTGTTTTCAATAGCATTTGGCAAAATTAAATGTCTTATAACTAAACCCTTTTTCATTATACCATTTTTTATAAGAAATATTTTTTTCTGTTTTGCCATTTCCAAAATAGCTTCAGCTGCTATTTCAAAATAATTATAGCAAAAAGAATATTTTAAAGCCAATTTATTATCAGAATATTTAAAATCTGGCAAATATATATCAACTAAATTGTTTAATTCTTTTATATTTTCTTTTAATTCGTAACCATTTGAGTTCCAAACTATTGGTAATTTAAAATTTTCTTTTTTTAATTTAAATAAGGCTTTCACTAATAAATCATAATAACAAGTTGGGGAAACTAAATTTATATTTTCTGCGCCTATTTTTTCAAATTCATGGCAAATTTTTAAAAAATCATCTTCTGAATAAATTTTTCCTTGATTTAATTGAGATATTTCAAAATTCTGGCAAAAAACACATTTTAAATTACAATGAGAGAAAAAGATTGCTCCCGACCCATTTTTTCCAGAAATAAAAGGTTCCTCCCAAAAATGTAATTGAAAAATATTTATTTTAAAATTATCAGGTCTTTTACACCATCTTATTTTTTTACAACATCTGGGACAATTTTTACAAATCATAAATTATTACTCCAGAATAATTTCTTTGATTTTCTCAAATGTTTTTTCATTTAAAACAATAATCTTTTTTTGACTTAAAATATAAAGAAAATCATTAATAAATATTGCTCTTTTTGGATTTTCAATTTTTTCAATTTTTTTTAAAGTGAGTTTATTATTTGCATAAGAAAATATATATCCTAAATTATTTACAGGTAAAAATAAAATTTCATATTTTGGATCACTTAAAAATGCGTGATGATTATTTAGAACCTCTGAAAACCATTCTTTTAAAATATATTTTGATAGTTCTTTGGGATCTTTAGGATTTTCAACATCAAAAAGAGAAATTTTTAGATATGGTCCTTCTTTTCCTATACCTAAGATTTTATTTTCTGAAAGTTGATGTAAATAACTTGAAAAGCCTGGAATTTTCAATTGACCTTCCAATTTTGGATTTTTAGGATCAGATAAATCAAAAATAAAAAATGGATCAATCTCTTTAAAAGTTACAACATAACCTCTGTTTCCTATAAATCTTACGGCATAAATTTTTTCATTATTATAAAAATTTTCAATTTTTCCTGTTACTTCTAAATTATTATCTAAAATATATAAATTATTTTCTAACTCAAACGAAAACGGTAGTGGAAAAGGAGGAGGTAAATAAAAGAAATTGTTAAAATCTCCTAAGGTAGTAGCTAGCCTTAAAAAATTGTTATATTCACTAAAAGAAAATTGATTTAAGGACTTTCCAGGTACCATTCCTTTAGCTAAGATTTCAAGATTTTCCAAATTTAACTTTAATATTACAGTTTTTATTATTTCTTTTTTGTGTTCTTTATAATAATCTAAAAATCTATTATTTATTTCATTAATAATTTTTATTTTTTCTTTTTCTTCTAGAGAATTAAGATAATTATTTAATAGAATTTCTAATTCATAAAGTTTAGAATATTCAGAAATATCATAATTTGAAACTTTAGAAATTTTTTCTAAAAATTCATTTGGAAAAAAATCAGACGCTTTTTGATTTAAAAAATCAAAAATAAAAGAAAAAATATCTTCTTTAAAAGTAAAGGTAAGAAAAAGCGCATTCTTTGACATATACAAAATAGAATTTTCAGAAGAACCAATAAAAGAATTAGTTTTTTCTATTTCTCCACTCTTTGGATCTATTTTTATTACAGTAAAAATAACATCGGTGGGTATTATTACTGAAGGGTAAAAAATTTGGTTACATTCAATAACACCCCTTAAATCATTAGAAAATATCTTTACAGGACATGGTAAAAATATATTAATTTTTGATTTTAAAACTAAATAAATCTTATTATTAAAAAGTCTCGCTGCTAAAATTGAGTTATTTTTTTCAATTTCTTTTTCCCAACTTTTTTTGATATTATAACTATCACTAACATTATATCCAATTATTTTGTCCTCGTTTAATACAACTAAAATATCGTCTACTAATAATAATTCTCCCTCGTTTTCTAATTGTGAAACAACTTTTAAATTTTCAGGCGGAAAAGCTTCAATAACTTTTATTTTTGCTAGAGATTGAAACTTATTATAAATTGATGGATATATTAAGTTTTCTTGATAAAAGAAAATTTCTTTACCATTTGTTTTTACTATATCTGGCTCATCAATATCTTCTTCTTGAATATTAGTTAATGAAAATCTTTCTATTTTTGGCTTTTCTGAGTTCTTGAATTGTTCATTTGATTTAATGGCTACATGTGGTGCTAAAATATTATTAAAAATAGCAATATTTTGACTATAATTTTTTTGTGATTTTTGAATATAATTTTTAAAATCATCCAAAGAACTAAAATTTCTTATTTCTCCATTAAATGATAAACCTTTTTTACTTTTTTTCATTAAAAGAAAGGGGTTAATAAATTTTATTTTCTGATTTAACTGTTTATTTTCAAAATACAAATATGATAAAACAACTAAAGATAGAATTAAAATAATGAATATTCCTAAATAAGTTTTTATTTTTATTTCCATATTTTTTTATAATAATTACAATATCTTAAGAGTCAACCAAAAACGGTTCTTTTTTAAAGAACCGTTTTTGAGTAATATTTTTGTTTTATTCTTTCTTTCCTCTAAAACGATTGAATCTTTTTGGCCTTTCACTCAAGGGCCTAGCTTCATTTACCACTATTTTTCTTCCTTCTAATTCTTGGCCATCAAACATATCAATTGCGCTTTTAGCTTCTTGTTCTGTAGCCATCTCAACAAAACCAAAACCGCGAGATCGTCCGGAAATTTTATCTATGATAATTGCTACCGATTCTACTGTTCCAGCTTGTGAAAATAAATCTTTTAAAGAATCTTCTGTCACTCCAAAAGAAAGATTTCCAACAAATAATTTCTTATTCATTAAATTTATTATTTATTAAAGTAGGGCAACCCCTCAAATTAGCTGTCACCCTTTTAGGGAATGTCTTTTTTGGGAAACCTTCCTTTTAAAAGACACGGACTAACTGAGCACCTACATAAAATAGGATAACAGAAATAAAATAAATGTCAAATAATAAAATATAAATATTTTAAATTAAGCGCTTGCTAAAATTTCAATAATATCGCCATCTTGGATAATATAATCTTTACCGACAATTTTTATTAATCCTGCTTCTTTTGCTTTTTGCATATTTTGAGCAGAAATTAAATCATTAAAATTTATAATTTTTGCTTTTACAAAATATTTTTCAAAATCGCTATGAATTATACCACCTGCTTGAGGCGCTGTAGAACCATTTTTTATAGACCAAGCTCTTGTTTCATCTTTGCCTGTTGTAAAAAAGGTAATTAAATCTAATAATTTATAAGATTTTTGGATTAATAAATCTAATTCAGATTTTTCTTCCAAACCAAATTCCCTTCTTTCTTCTTTTGAAAGATTGGCAAATTCAAATTCTTGCTGAATATCTAAAACTAAATAAGGTAAATTATTATTCTTAAAATATTGAATTATATTTTGACTAATTTCTTCTATTTTCCCATTTAAAATATATAATCTTGGTTTTTGAGTTAGTAATTGGTAATTCTTTAAAATTTTGTTTTCTTCTTCAGAAAAAATGACTTCGCTTAATATTTTCCCGCTTGACAATAACTCATTTATCTTTTTAATAAACTGATATTCTATTATTTTTTCTTTTTTCCCGCTTTTTGCCTCTTTTTCTAAATCATTAAGTCTTTTTTGAATAGTTTCTAAGTCTTTAAAAATTAATTCAGTATCTAATATTTCTTTTTCTTTAATTGGATTAATTTCATTTTGAGTGCTTACAATATTTTCATCTTTAAAAGCTCTTAATAAATATAAAATCGCATCACATTCTCTGATATGAGCTAAAAATTTGTTGCCCAATCCTTCTCCTTTGTGAGCACCAGCAATTAAACCAGCAATATCAATAAATTCTACAGTTACATAAATTTTTCTTTTTGAATTTTCTAAATTAGCCAAAATATCTACTCTTTTATCTGGTACTTCTACTACTCCAACATTTGGTTCTATAGTACAAAATGGATAATTTTCCCGTGGAACTTGCCTTTTTGTAATGGTTTGAAATAAAGTTGATTTACCAACATTTGGCAACCCAACAATACCAATAGATAATGGCATAAAATTAATATAAAATTCTTTTTCGACTTCTTTTTTCGTATTTTCGCCACATTTCAGAAAGTTCAGGTTCAAAAACATCTAAATATAAAAGAATTTTCTCATGAATTTCTTCAGAGGAAACTATTTTCTTTTTTGACATATACCTTGTTAGTTCAGTTGAAATCTTATCAGCAAGATCATCTAAGTGTTCTGGAGATAAATATGCCCTTCTCCCAATTCGAGAAATTGCTTTTCTTACATCAACTTTATTAAATTCTACAATTCTACCATCTTTTAAAGCAATTAAATACGGCATAATATTTTAATTTTAGATTTTTATTTTGTAATAAAATAGAAAAAAATCAAGTTTAAAATAATTTTTCTAAGAATATTATCTAAAAAAGCAATAAATAATAATTTTTAAAAATTTAGAAAATTTCTGCCTCAAAAGTATAAAAATCAAGTTTCTCTTTTTGCCAAAATTTTTCTGGCAAACCAGCTTTTAGCATTAAATTGTCTAAAAATTCTTCTAAATTCCAATTTTCTTCTTTTGCTACTTGAGGTAAAAAAACTCCAGAATAATTTTCATAAACTACCAAAACTCCATGTTTTCCCAATATTATCTTATCAATTGAATCTATTTTTTTAAAATTAAAAATTACAGAAATTTCATATTCTAATTCTTTTAATTCTTCTTCTTTTATTGGTTCAAATCTTGGGTCTTGAGTTGCAGACGTTATTGCCATATCTTGAACTATTTTCCATAATGGTTTCCCAAAAGATAAAATTACACCAATACACCCTCTTAAATTACTATTTTTCTTTAATGTAACAAAAGCGCCAAGGGGTTGATTTAGTTTTTTATTTTTGATATTAAAATCTGGAATTTTCTTAAATTTAATAAATTCTTCTATTGTTTTTTTTGCTATTTCTTTTAGTATTCTTTTTTCTTTTTGACTTAAAAATTCTTTTTTATTTTTCATAAAACAAAATTGAAGCATAACCTACTACTTGTTGGCTAGCGTATTGAACATCGCCAGAATTTGAATAATTTAATAACATTGCTTTTCCTCCTTTTGTTTTTACAACTTCTAATAAAGTTTTAACTGCATCCTCTGAGCATAAAAATGTTTGAACGTTTTCTATATTTAATTTTTCTAACTCTCTTAATTTTTTATCTAATTTTTGGGGATCACAACTTAAAATAGCATTTATTGTTTCTTTGTCATAAATTGTCGCATCTTCTTTACAAGGATAATGAGATAAATCAGACGAAGCTAAAAATAAGACATTTTTATTTTTAGTATATTCTAAAAGCGCTTTTGCTAAATTTTGCCAATCTTTGCCCTGACTTCCAATTAAAATTGGCAAAATTTTAAAATCATTTAAAACGTATTGCAAAAAAGGAATTTGAACTTCTAAAGAATGTTCAAAAAAATGAGCAGAATCTTTATTAAAAAACCTCTTAGAATAAGATAATAACTTTGCTGCCAAATCTTCATCTATTGAAACTTGACCTAAAGGAGTTTGCCAATTTCCTTTTTGCCAAATTGATACACCATCAAAATATTCATAATGAGAATCGCCTATTAAAACAACTGTTTCAATTTTTTTTCCGATTAAAGTTTTAAAAGCGAAAACAGCAGTTTGGCCAGAGAAAATATAACCTGCATGAGGTACTAAAATACCTATTGGTTTTTTTTCTTTTTGGGGTAGTTTTACATTAGATAGAAATTGAAAAATTAATTTTTCTAATTCTTTTTTTTGCGCAGGATAAAAAGTTCCAGCAACTGCGGGAAATCTAAAATAATCTATGTTTTTTTCCATAATCTTAGAATCCTTATATTTTTTATATTTTATTTTTTGGCTTCGTATTCACGCCAAGAGGTTGCAACATCTGGCGCAATATTATCTAATTCTTCCAATATTGCATCCCTTATTTCGCTCGTAGCGACCACATCTACATTTTGAAATCTCTCAATTATTTTTTCTGAAACCTCTTCTACTATTTGGTCCTTTATTTCATCTGATAAATCTGTTCTTTGTGCTGCTCCCCAAATTGCATCTTTAATTTTATCAGGATCAAATGGTTCTCTTTGGCCTGATTTTTTGATAACTTCTTTTGCCATAATAAAAATTTTAAAATTTTACGACCTTTATTATATTAATTTTAACAAATTTAAAAATAAAATAAATCAACTAAAAAGGCTGGCTTTTTAACCCAGCTTCTGTTTTATGAAATTTTCTATACTATTAAAAGATTTTTCCCTTAAACGATTTTATAAATCTTTCAACTTCTTTTTTATTAGTAATTAAATCATTACCTGAAACTAATAATACTGATGGAAAATTACTAATTTTTTACCACATTTTTTTAGTTCTTTCTTTAAAACCATAAATAGTTTTAAAGATATTTTATTATCACTTTCGCAATCTAATAAAAACCTTAACATTTAAAATTATAACCTGAAAACCTCTTCCTCTATTTTCATATAATCACCTCCTTTTAAAATTTTTTCTTTCTAAGATTTTCTAGTATTTCAAAAAAAATATTTTCGCCCTCTTAAAAAATTTACACTCTTCTTACGTATTCTCCTTTTTCTGTATTTATCTCAATAATATCACCTTCTTTAATAAATAAAGGCACATTAATTTTTGCTCCCGTTTCTAAAGTAACCATTTTGGTTCCGCTTTGCGCCCTTTCTCCTTTTAGGCTAAGAGGAGATTCAATAACTTTTAATTGAACTTTAATTGGCAAATTTATACTTATCATTTTTTCTTCAAATAATAGACCTGTTACTATCTGACCTGGTTTTAAAAATTTAGCATTATCTCCTATTTGTTCTTCAATTAATTCGATTCTCTGAGAGGGGTCTTGAATTTTACTAAAATAAAATTTTCCCCTCTTTGAATAAATAAATTTAACTTCAATTTTTTCTAATTCAGCTTCCTCAAAAATATCATCTTTATGAAAATTTCTTTCTATTACTTTTCCTGTAATTAAATTTCTTATTTTTGTTTGAACTACTGCCACATCTTGAGCCTTTTTCATTTGTTTTGATTCTATAACTTGATAAGGTTGACCATCTAAAAGAAAAACTGTTCCTCTTTTTAAATCTAAATAAGAAAACATATTTTTATATTAATTTTTTCAATTATTATAAGAATTTAAATTTAAAATATCAATATTGATTTTAAAATAAAAATAGAAATTTTTAAATTTGCAGTACTTTTTAACAAAATCCGAACCTATTTTGAACAAAAGGTACCGCCAATTTACAATTTCAGCGTTTTTGAGGGTTGTTGCCTCGCCCTCGCTACGCTCGGGCTCGGCTTTTGCGACGATTTTATACGGATTTTTGTAATCGTAAAACAATTTCTGTCCACTCAAACGGAAGTTCGGTTTGTCGAAGGCAAACATAAATTTGAAAAATTTATTAACCAATCTTTTTCCTTCGCCTCTGACGAAAGGCAAAGCGATAATTTAATTTTGACTGCCCAAATAATATGATAAACGAAAATCAAACCAAAAAGTTTTTCATCTACGCCCGCAAGTCAACCGATTCTGAAGATTGGCAAGTAAGGAGTATTCAGGACCAAATTGCGGAACTCAAGGAATTGGCAAAAAAAGAAAATTAAGAAATTGTTGATATTCTTGTTGAAAAAGAAACTGCTAAAAAGCCAGGTCGGCCCGTCTTCGCTGAAATGCTCAAAAGAATTGAAGCGGGCGAAGCAGAAGGAATTTTAGCCTGGCACCCCGACAGATTAGCTCGCAATTCTGTTGATGGCGGACAAATAATTTATCTTGTGGACATAGGAATTATTAAAGAGCTAAAATTCCCGACTTTTTGGTTTGAAAACACGCCTCAATGAAAGTTTATGCTTTCTATCGCTTTTGGGCAGTCAAAATATTACATTGATAATCTTTCGGAAAACATCAAAAGAGGACATCGGCAAAAATTAAAACAAGGATTATGGCCTCAAATGGCGCCTCTTGGTTATCTCAATGATACCAAGACAAAACAAATTTATGTTGATAAAGAAAAAGCACCGTTAATTAAAAAGGTTTTTGAAGTTTACGCTACCTGAAAATATACCTTGAAAGAAATCAGAAAAACCATTAACGATTTAGGTTTACGGATAAGGAAAAATAAACCTCTTTCAACTTCAAATTATCAATATCTTTTGCAAAACCCTTTTTATTATGGAGTGATGAGATACAACGGCGAATTTTATGAAGGAAAGCACGAACCGATTATTTCAAAGAAACTTTTTGACCAAGTGCAAGAAGTAATGAGACAAAAATCAAAACAGCAAAAAGCAGACAAAATGAAATTTTTTCTTTATCGCGAATTATTCCGCTGTGGAGAATGCGGTTATACAATTACTGCTGACAAAAAAATCAAAAAGAGCGGGAAACAATACACTTATTACTACTGCACTAAGAAAAATCCAAATCATAAATGCTCGCAAAATGTTTTTACGAGAGAAGAAAAAATTTCATCTCAAATCAACGAAATGATATAAAAAGTTTCTTTGCGGATGATTGGGCTGATAAAATGTTAAATGAATAAGAAAATGAAAAAAATGAGAAAGCCAAATCATCTCGCTTTTTTGCTCAAAAAATTCAAGACGAGATAAAAGTGATTGACGAGAAGTTAGAAAAACTGATGAACGCTTATCTTGAAAATGCTTTATCTTTGGAAGAATATCGGGAAGCCAAAAACAAACTCATCAGTCAAAAACAGCTTTTGAAAGACAAACTGAATGTTTTTGAGCAAAAAAGCAATAATCGGTTCGAACTCGCCGCTAAATTCATAAATACCATAAAACAAAGCAAAATTATCGCTTTGCAAGAAAATCCCGTTGAGAGTCGAGATTTTCTAAAAAAGATTGGTTCGAACTTTCGTTTGAACAGAGAAAAATTGTTTTTGGATTTCAAAAATCCGTATAAAATCGTCGCAAAAGCCG